>NZ_JBHVDI010000180.1:0-6807 GCF_042802875.1 Kocuria sp. NPDC057446
GGGCGGACCCGCCCGGCGCGGGCCCCGGGGCACGGACCTCGAGGCTCGGGCCGTCCGGCACGGGGCGCCGGACGGCCCGGTCGCGGCCTCAGAGGTAGCGCACGAGCTCCGCGGCGACACCCGTGTAGGTGGCCGGCGTCAGCCCGGACAGCCGACGCTCCGCGTCCGGGGACAGGCCCAGGCCCGCCACGAACTCCTGGAGCCGCGCCGCGTCCACCCGGCGGCCGCGGGTCAGGTCCTTGAGCCGCTCGTAGGGGTTGTCCATCCCCTCGACGCCGGCGATCGCCTCCGCGCGCATCACCATCTGGATCGCCTCGGCGAGCACCTCCCAGTTCTCGTCGAGATCGGCGGCCAGCACCGCCTCCGCGACGTCGAGGCGGGCCAGCCCCTTGCTCACGTTGGAGACCGCGAGCAGCGAGTGGCCGAAGGCCACGCCGATGTTGCGCTGCGAGGAGGAGTCGGTGAGGTCGCGCTGCCAGCGGGACGTCACGAGCGTGGCGCCGAGGGCGTCAAGGACGGCGTTGGAGAGCTCGAGGTTCGCCTCGGCGTTCTCGAACCGGATCGGGTTGACCTTGTGGGGCATGGTGGAGGAGCCCGTGGCGCCCTCGACCGGGATCTGCTGGAAGTAGCCGATCGAGATGTAGGACCACACGTCGGTGCAGAAGTTGTGCAGGATGCGGTTGAACCGGGCGAGGTCGGCGTAGAGCTCGGCCTGCCAGTCGTGGGACTCGATCTGGGTGGTCAGCGGGTTCCAGCTCAGGCCCAGGCCCTCCACGAACGCGCGCGAGACGCCCGTCCAGTCGGCGTCCGGCACGGACGCGTAGTGCGCCGCGTAGGTGCCCGTGGCGCCGTTGATCTTCCCCAGGTACTCCGTGCGCTCGATCCGGGACAGCTGGCGGCCCAGGCGGTGGGCGACCACCGCCATCTCCTTGCCCAGGGTGGTGGGCGTGGCGGGCTGGCCGTGGGTGCGGGAGAGCATCGGGGTCCCGGCCGCGGACTCGGCCAGCGCCGCGACGTCCGCCACGAGGGCGCGGGCCGCGGGCAGCCACACGTCGGTCGTGGCGTCCTTCACGCCCAGGGCCCAGGCCAGGTTGTTGATGTCCTCCGAGGTGCAGCCGAAGTGCACGAGGGGCACGAGGTGCTCCAGCCCCAGGGCGGGCAGCCGGCGGCCGATGTAGTACTCCACGGCCTTGACGTCGTGGACCGTCACCGCCTCGATCTCCGCGAGCTCCGCGACGGAGGCGGTGTCGAAGTCCGTGACGATCCGGCGCAGCCCGGCGGTCTGCTCCTCGGTCAGGGGCGCCAGGCCCGGCAGCACCGCGTGCTCGGCGAGGTGCACGAACCACTCGACCTCCACGTGCACGCGGTTGCGGTTGAGCGCGGCCTCGGAGAGGTGGTCGACCAGCGGCGCGACCACGGGCTGGTAGCGGCCGTCGAGGGGCCCGAGTGCGACGGGCGGGACGGCGGCGGCGAGCGCCGCGCGCCCTGAGGACAGGATGCGATCGGTGTTGGGCATGGGCCCATTCTCCCACGGTCCCCGCACGCCCCCGGGCGGACGAATTGTCGTCCGCCGCCAACTTTCGCGGAACCCGGTTGTAGCTTTGACCCCGAAAAGCGGCGGGTCGTCCGGAGGGGCGTCATGCACCGGGGGAACCCCGGGGGTGCGGGGATAGCATGACCTCCATGAGTACCAGCGACGCTACCCGCACCCTGGCCGGCACCGCCCCGGCCTCGGGCCCGGCCACCGCCACCACCCCGGCGGTCCGGCCCCGCCCGGCCCTGTCCCGACTTCCCCGCTACGCGGCCGGCAAGCCCCCGGTCGTGGTCGAGGGGCTCGTCTCCTACAAGCTGTCCTCCAACGAGAACCCGTTCGGGCCGGTGCCGGCCGTCCGGGAGGTCCTGACCGACTGGGACGCGGTGCACCGCTATCCCGAGACCACCTCCGCGGAGCTGCGGGAGGTGCTCGGCGAGTTCCTCGGCGTGCCCGCGGAGGACATCGTCACCGGCGCCGGCAGCCTCGGCGCGCTCAACCAGCTGCTCGGCGCGTTCGTGGGCGCCGGCGAGGACGGCACCCCGGACGAGGTCGTGCACGCCTGGCGCTCCTTCGAGGCCTACCCCATAAGCATCGGGCTCTCCGGCGGCCTGGGCGTCCCGGTGCCGAACCGCCGGGACGGCTCCCACGACCTCGAGGCCATGGCCGCCGCGGTCACCGGGCGCACCAAGGTCGTGCTGCTGTGCACGCCGAACAACCCGACGGGCCCCAGTCTCACCACCGCGCAGGTGGAGGAGTTCCTCGCCGCCGTGCCGCGCGACGTCGTCGTGGTGATCGACGAGGCCTACCAGGAGTTCCAGCGCCGCGACGACCTCGTGAACGGCGTCGAGCTGTACCGCCGGCACCCCAACGTCGTCGTGCTGCGGACGTTCTCCAAGGCCCACGGTCTGGCGGGTCTGCGGATCGGCTACTCCGTGGCGGGCCAGGGGATCACCCAGTACCTGCGCCAGGCGTCCCCCGCGTTCTCCGTGACCGACCTCGCCCAGCGCGCGGCGATCGCGTCCGTGCGCCACTACGACCAGGTGGCCGAGCGCGTCCAGCGGGTCGTCGACGAGCGGGAGCGGGTCCTCGCCGGCCTCGACGAGCTCGGCTGGCCGTACCCGGAGACCCAGGCCAACTTCGTGTGGCTGAACCTGGGGGAGCACAGCGGGGCCTTCGCCGAGCTGTGCGACGCCCACGCCCTGTCGGTGCGCGGTTTCGGCGCCGAGGGCGTGCGCGTGACCATCGGGGAGCCGGAGGCCAACACCCGGTTCCTGGAGCTGTGCGCGCAGTTCCCCCACCCGCCCGTGCTCTGACCCGCGGCCGCGCTGGCCCGGCACCCTCCCGAGCAACCCGAAAGGACGTCCTGCCCATGGATGCCGCTCCATCGTCCCCGGCCGCCCCCGTGCCGGACCGCGCCGTGCCGACACCGGAGGTGCGCACGCGCCTGGTGCGGCTCCTCGACCGGGACGGCCGGCTGAGCGAGGACCCGGTCCTGTCCCCGTACGTGCGCGACGTCGACGCCGGGCAGCTGCGCGAGCTGTACCGCTCGATGGCACTGGCCCGCCGCTTCGACGAGGAGGCGACGAACCTCCAGCGTCAGGGGCAGCTGGTGCTGTGGGCGCCGATGCGCGGACAGGAGGCCGCCCAGGTGGGCTCCGCCCGGGCGCTGCGCCCGGCCGACCACGTGTTCCCGACCTACCGCGAGCACGCCGTGGCCATCGAGCGCGGCGTCGAGCCCGCGGAGCTGCTCACCGTGTTCCGCGGGCACAGCGCCGGGGGCTGGCGGCCCAGCCGGCACCACATGAACGTCTACTCGATCGTGCTGGGCTGCCAGGTCCCGCACGCCGTGGGCTACGCCATGGGCATCGACCTGGACCGCCGGGCCGCGGAGGCCGAGGGCCGGGAGACCGAGCCGGCGGCGGCGGTCGTCTACTTCGGGGACGGCACCTCCACCCAGGGCGAGGTCCACGAGGGCATGGTCTTCGCCGCGTCCTACGACGCCCCGGTGGTCTTCTTCGTGCAGAACAACCAGTGGGCCATCTCGGTGCCGTTCAGCACCCAGTCCCGCGTGCCCCTGGCCGAGCGCGCCGCAGGATACGGCTTCGAGGGGATCCGCGTGGACGGCAACGACGTCCTCGCGGTCCTGGCGGCCTCCCGGTACGCGCTCGAGAAGGCCCGTGCCGGCCGGGGCCCCGTCCTCGTGGAGGCCGAGACCTACCGGCTCGGGGCGCACACGACCGCGGACGACCCCACCAAGTACCGGCGGCGGGAGGACGAGCACCACTGGAGCGGGCTCGACCCGCTGATCCGCCTCGAGGCGCACCTGCGCGAGGCCCACGGCACCGGCGACGACTTCTTCGCCGACGTCGCGGCCGACGCCCAGGCGTTCGCCGACCAGGCCCGCGCCCTCGTGCTGGCCATGGACCCGCCCGCGTTCGAGGACTTCTTCGACCGGCCCTACGCCGAGCCCCACCCCCTCGTGGAGGAGGAGCGCGCCTGGTACGCGGCGTACCAGGCCGGCTTCGTGGACAGCGACACCGACAGCGACACCGACAGCGACACCGGGACCCGCACCGACGACGCCGGACCGGGCGGGGCGGGCGGTGCGGGCACCGCCGGTCCGGACCGGGGCACGCAGGCCGCGGGGCTGACCGTGGCCGCCGACCCCGTGGCCGGGGTCCCCGACGCGCACACCGCCGGCACCCAGGAGGACCTCGCATGAGCACCGCCCCCGACCTGACGATCGCGAAGGCGGTCAACGCGGGCCTGCGCCGCGCCATGGAGGAGAACCCCCGGGTGCTGCTCATGGGCGAGGACATCGGCTCCCTGGGCGGCGTGTACCGCGTCACCGAGGGGCTCAAGGCGGACTTCGGCGCCCACCGGGTGATGGACACCCCGCTGGGGGAGGCCGGGATCGTGGGCACCGCCATCGGCCTCGCCCTGCGCGGCTACCGCCCGGTGTGCGAGATCCAGTTCGACGGCTTCTCCTTCCCGGCGTTCAACCAGATCACCACGCAGCTGGCGAAGATGCGCAACCGCACCAACGGCGACGTCACCGTCCCCGTGACGATCCGCATCCCCTACGGCGGGGTCATCGGCTCGGTGGAGCACCACTCGGAGTCCCCGGAGGCGCTGTTCGCGCACACGGCGGGGCTGCGCATCGTCACTCCCTCCAACGCCCAGGACGCCTACTGGATGACCCAGCAGGCCATCGCGTGCGAGGACCCCGTCATCGTCTTCGAGCCCAAGCGGCGGTACTGGCTCAAGGGCGCGGTGGACGTCGGGCGCCCGAGCGCCGACCCGTTCGCCGCGCAGGTCGTCCGTCCGGGCGAGGACGCCACCGTGGTGGCCTGGGGACCTCTCGTGCCCGTCGCGCTCGCCGCGGCGCAGGCCGCGGAGGAGGACGGGCGCAGCGTCGAGGTGATCGACCTGCGCTCCCTGTCGCCGATCGACTTCGACACCCTCGAGGACTCCGTGCGCCGGACCGGCCGCCTCGTCGTCGCCCACGAGGCCCCGACGTTCGGCGGCCTCGGCGGGGAGATCGCCGCCCGGCTCACGGAGCGGGCCTTCTACTCCCTGGAGGCGCCGGTGCTGCGGGTGGGCGCCTTCCACCTGCCGTACCCGGTGGCCGCCGTCGAGGACCGGTACGTGCCGGACCTCGACCGGATCCTCGAGGCCCTGGACCGGTCCTTCGCCTACTGACCCCGCCGACCCGGTCGCCGGAGCCCGGCCCGGCGGCACCGCCGGCCCGGGGGCCGTGCGAGAGAGGAAGTACTGAGATGCCCCAGATCTTCAACCTGCCCGATGTCGGCGAGGGCCTGACCGAGGCGGAGATCCTCGCGTGGAGGGTGGCGCCGGGGGAGACCGTCACGGTCAACCAGGTGCTCGTCGAGATCGAGACCGCGAAGTCCGTGGTCGAGCTGCCGTCGCCCTACGCCGGGACCGTCCTGGACCTGCTGGCCGCCGAGGGCAGCACGGTCGAGGTCGGCACCCCCATCATCGCCGTGGGCACCCCCGGCGAGTCCGCGGACCCCGCCCCGGCCTCCGGCGTGCCCGGGGTGCTGGGCGAGGGCGGGGAGCCCGGCGCGGACCGCCCGCTCGTCGGCTCCGGGCCCAAGGCCGACCCCGTGCGCCGGCGCCGGCGCACGGCCCCGGCCCCGGCGCCGGAGGCGGAGCCCGAGCCGGCCCGTCCCGCGGGCTGGACCGAGAAGCTGTCCCGGGGCCCGCTGGCCGCCGGGATCGGCGGCGGGATCGGCACCGCGGCCCAGGGGATCGCCGGGCGCGCCGCCCGGCTGGCCGGGGACAGCGGCGTCTGGCGCCGGCCCGGCCGCGGCGACGGACCCGTGGCCGTCGAGAGCGTCCCGCGCCGCCCCGCGCTGGCCAAGCCCCCGGTCCGCAAGGCCGCACGGGACCTGGGCGTGGACCTCGCCGACGTCCCCGCGACGGGTGCCGCCGGGCAGATCACCAAGCAGGACCTGCTGGCCCACGTGGCGCGGCTCGGCGCGGCCGGGGACCGGCGACGCCCCGCGGCCCCCGAGGAGCGGATCGAGCGGATCCCGGTCAAGGGCGTGCGCAGGGCCACCGCGCAGAACATGGTGCGCAGCGCGTTCAGCGCCCCGCACGCCTCGGTCTTCGTGGAGGTCGACGCCACCCGGACCATGGAGTTCGTCCAGCGGCTCAAGGCCGCCCCGGACTACGAGGGCGTCAAGGTCACGCCCCTGCTGGTGCTGGCCCGGGCCGTGGTGTGGGCCGCGGCCCGCAACCCGATGGTCAACGCGACGTGGACGGACGAGGAGATCCTCGTGAAGCACTTCGTCAACCTGGGCATCGCGGCGGCCACGCCGCGCGGGCTCATGGTCCCGAACGTCAAGGACGCCCAGGACCTCTCGCTGCGGGAGCTGGCCGTGGCCCTGGACGAGCTGTCGCGGACCGCGCGGGCGGGGCGGACCCAGCCGGCGGACATGCAGGGCGGCACCCTGACCGTGACGAACATCGGTGCGCTGGGCCTCGACACCGGGACCCCGATCATCAACCCCGGCGAGGTCGCGATCATCGCGTTCGGGAGCATCAAGCAGAAGCCGTGGGTCGTGGACGGGGCCGTGGTGCCCCGCTGGGTGACCACGCTGGGCGGGTCCTTCGACCACCGGGTGGTCGACGGGGACCTCGCGGCCCGCTTCACGGCCGACGTCGCCCGGATCCTCGAGGAGCCGGCGCTGCTGCTGGAGTGAGCCGCGGACCGCACGGCAACGGCCCCGCACCGATCGGTGCGGGGC
>NZ_JBHVDI010000181.1:0-6771 GCF_042802875.1 Kocuria sp. NPDC057446
TGCCGGCCCGGGGTCCGGCGGATCCGCGACGATCCGCTCCAGCCGGCGGGTCTCCTCCGCCCAGCGGCGGGCGTCCGGGGCCCGCCCGCCGCGCAGCTCGGCGAGCAGGCGGGTCAGGTCCCCGCCGGGCGGGCGGTGGTCGTCCGAGACCATCGCGACGACCTCGGCGGCGGCCCGGGGGCCCACCGTGCGGGCGCCGTCGAGCAGGCCCCGGGCCAGGCGCGGGTCCACGGGCACCGCCGCGAGCAGCCGGCCGGTGGCGCTGGCCCGGCCGTCGGCCTCGAGCGCGCCGAGCCCGTGCAGGACGGCGAGCGCGTCGGCCAGTGCCGGTGCGGGCAGCGGGTCCGGCAGCGGCAGGCCCCGTCCGCCGGGGGCTCCCCAGCAGGCGAGCAGCAGGGCGGCGCCCGTGAGGTCGGCGGCCGCGAGCTCGGGGGTGAGATGGGGCGGCATCGCGGCCCAGGTCCGCTCGTCGTAGCAGCGCACGACCTCCCCGGGCCCGAGCCGGGCGGCGCGGCCCGCCCGCTGCTCGGCGGCCGCCCGGGAGGCCGCGACCGTGACCAGGCCCGTCATGCCGCGGCCGGCGTCCCGCCGGGGCTCCCGGGAGAGCCCGGAGTCGACCACCAGGCGCACTCCCGGCACGGTCAGGGAGGACTCGGCCAGGGACGTGGAGACCACCACCCGGGGCGGGTCCCCCGGCCGGCGTCCCGCGGTCGCCCGGTCCTGCTCGGCGGCCGCGACCCGGCCGTGCAGCTCGAGCACCTCGGTCCCGCGGCAGCTCTCCCGCAGCCGCCGGGCGACGTGGGCGACCTCCCACGCCCCGGGGAGGAACACGAGCGCGTCCGTGGCGTCGTCCCGGGCCAGGGCCCGGGCGTGCGCGTCGGCCGCGGTGCCGGCGACGTGGTCGAGGAACGGGCGGGTGACCCCGCGCTCGTCGGTGCGCCGGCCGGGGGCCGGGGCCCACCGGACGGTGAGCGGGTGGAGGGCGGACGGGCAGTCGACCACCGGGGCGGGGGCGTCCCCGCCCAGCAGGGCGGCGAAGCGAGGCGCGTCGAGGGTCGCGGACATCGCGACGAGCACCAGGTCCTCGCGCAGCTGCCGGACCTCGGCCAGCATGCCGACGAGCAGGTCGGACTCGAGGCCGCGCTCGTGGACCTCGTCGAGGACCACGGCGCCCGTGCCGGGCAGCCCGGGATCCTGCAGCAGCCGGCGCAGGAGCACGCCGGGAGTGACGAACTCGACGAGCGTGCGGGCCCCGGTGCGCCGGTCGCCGCGCACGGTGTGGCCCACGATCCCGCCCACCCGGGTCCCCGTGAGGTGCGCCAGCCGGCGGGCCGCGGAGCGCGCGGCGACCCGCCGGGGCTGGGTGACGACCACCCGGCCGGAGACGGGCCCGGGCGCGGGCCCGGCGGCGCGCGCGTGCAGCAGGTCGGCGGTGAGCGGAGGCACCAGTGTGGTCTTGCCCGTGCCGGGCGGGGCCTGGACCACGGCGACGCCGCCGGCCAGCGCCGCTCGGAGCTCGCCGAGCACCCCGGCGACCGGCAGGCCGGCGCCGATCCGGGCGAGGTCGAAGGGGACGGAGCTCATCCCCCCAGTCTCCCACCGCGGCGCGGGGCACGGCCTCCGGCCCGGTGGCCGCCGGCCGGGAGGGCCGTTCCCCCCGCCGGGAGGATGGTCAGTCCTCGGTGCGCGCCAGGAAGCCGCGCAGCACCTCGGTGAACTTCTCCGGCTCCTGCGAGTGCACCCAGTGCCCGGCCTCGCGGATCGTCACCCGGTGCGCCCGGGGGAACAGCCGGCGCATGACCGGCGCGTGCTCGTCGCGGACGTAGTCCGAGCGACCACCGGCCACCCAGAGCACCGGTCCCTCGTAGACGGCGTCCCCGGTGTCGGGGAAGCCGCCGATGGTGTCCAGGCTCGAGCGCAGCAGCTCGAGGTTCGGCTCCCAGGCGAAGCCCCCCTCCGCGCTGCGCAGGTTCTGCAGCAGGAAGCTGCGCGTGGTGTCCCACGGGATGGGTTCCCGGAGGGCCTCGTCCGCGTCCGAGCGGCGCTCGACGGCCGCGAGGTCCACGGCCGCGAGGCTGTCCAGCAGGTGCGCGAACTCGCCCTCGCCGCCCCCGGCCCGGGCGGGGGCGATGTCCACCACCACGAGCCGGGAGACGAGGTCCGGGTGCCGCAGCGCGAGCACCATGGCCACCTTGCCGCCGAGGGAGTGCCCGACGACCGCGACCGGCCCCTCCGCCGCGAAGTCCCCCCGGAGGGTCTCGGCCACGGAGTCCGCCATCTGCTCGTAGTCCACCCGGTCCGTCCACGCGGACCGGCCGTGGTTGGGCAGGTCCACGAGCAGGCTCCGGAACTCCGGCTGGAGGTCCTTCGCGATCCGGGTGAAGTTCTTGCCCCGGCCGAACAGGCCGTGCAGGAAGACGACGGGGTCGCCGTCGTCCCCGAGACGGGTCGTGTGCAGGGTGCTCGTGCGGATCTCAGCCATCCTCCGAGCCTAGCCGGGCTCGTGGCACCCGGCCCGTTCCCGCCGGTCCGGTGCTCGCGGCGGCTCCGCCACCCTGCTCCGGATCGGGCCCCACGTAGACTCGGCACGTGACTGACTCCACCCCCGCCCCCGGCAGCGACCTTCCCGAGCAGGTCTCGGAGCTCTTCGATCCCGCGCAGTGGCGCACCGTCGAGGGCTTCCGGGAGCTGCAGGACCTGACCTACCACCGCGGCGTGGAGCGCGCCCCGGACGGCACGGTGCTCCGGGACCTGCCGTGGGTGCGGATTGCCTTCGACCGCCCGGAGGTGCGCAACGCCTTCCGCCCGGGCACGGTCGACGAGCTCTACCGCGCGCTGGACCACGCCCGGATGTCCTCCGACGTGGGCGCCGTGGTCCTCACCGGCAACGGCCCCTCCCCCAGGGACGGCGGCTGGGCCTTCTGCTCCGGCGGGGACCAGCGCATCCGCGGCCGGGACGGCTACCGCTACGCCGAGGGCGAGACCGCGGACTCCATCGACCCGGCCCGCGCCGGCCGGCTGCACATCCTCGAGGTGCAGCGGCTGATCCGCACCATGCCCAAGGTGGTCGTCGCGGCCGTCCCGGGGTGGGCCGCGGGCGGCGGGCACTCCCTGCACGTGGTCTGCGACCTCACCATCGCCTCCCGCGAGCACGGGCGGTTCAAGCAGACGGACGCCACCGTGGGCTCCTTCGACGCCGGCTACGGCTCCGCCCTGCTCGCCCGGCAGGTGGGGCAGAAGGCGGCCCGGGAGATCTTCTTCCTCGCCCGGGAGTACGACGCACAGCGGATGCTCGAGCTGGGCGCGGTCAACGAGGTGGTCCCGCACGCGGAACTGGAGGCGGCGGCGATCGCGGCCGCCCGGGACGTGGCGGCCCAGTCCCCGCAGGCGATCCGGATGCTGAAGTTCGCGTTCAACCTGCCCGACGACGGCATGGTCGGCCAGCAGGTCTTCGCGGGCGAGGCGACCCGCATGGCGTACATGACCGACGAGGCCGTCGAGGGCCGGGACGCGTTCCTGGGCAAGCGCGACCCGGACTGGTCCGGCTTCCCCTACTACTTCTGACGACTTCTGACTACTTCCAGGCCGCCTGCGGCCGGGCCACGACCCGTCCGGCGGGTCCCGGCCCGGCCGGCAGCGCGAGGAGGAGGGCCGCGATGGCCGAGCTGATCGTCCCCGGTGACGCCGTGGTCCTCGACGGGCCCGTGCCCGGCGACCCCCTGCGGCTGCTGTCCCCGCTGACCCGCGCCCTGGGCCGGGAGGGCCCGGCCGTCGTGGTGCGCACGTCCGGGTCCACCGGCCGGGCAAAGCGCACGGTCCTCACCCGGGACGCGCTCGCGGCGTCCTCGATGGCCACCGCGGTGCGCACCGGCGGGGTGGGCCAGTGGCTGCTGGCCCTGCCCGTGCACTACGTGGCCGGGGTCCAGGTGCTCGTGCGCTCCCTCTACGCCGGGACGGACCCCGTGGTCCTCGACCCGGCGGCCCGCTTCACCCCGGAGGCCTTCGCAGCGGCGGCCGAGCAGCTGGAGGATCCCGTGCGCTTCACCTCGCTCGTGCCCACCCAGCTGCAGCGGATCCTGGAACCGGCCTCCGGGGTGCGCAACGGGGACGCGGTCTCCGCGCTGAAGAGATTCTCCGCGATCCTGCTCGGCGGCTCGGCCGCTCCCCCGCGCCTGCTGGCGGCCGCCCGCGCCGCCGACGTCCGGGTGGTCTCCACCTACGGCATGTCCGAGACGTGCGGGGGCTGCGTCTACGACGGCGTGCCCCTGGACGGCGTCTCCGTGCACGTGGGGACGGAGGAGGACGACGACGTCCCGCGCCCCGGGGCCGGCGGTGGGTCCGGGCCGGGCCGGATCTGGCTCGGCGGGGACGTCGTGGCCGCCGGCTACGCCGGGGACCCGGAGCAGACCGCACGGCACTTCCGGGAGAGCGGCGGCACGCGCTGGTACCGCACGGACGACCTCGGCGAGCTCTCTCCCGACGGCGTGCTCGCGGTGCACGGCCGGGTCGACGACGTCGTGAACACCGGCGGGGTCAAGGTCGCCGCCGGCCTCGTGAGCGCCGCGCTGACGGAGCACCCCGCCGTGCGCGAGGCCCTGGTGCTCGGGGTGCCCGACGCCGAGTGGGGGCAGGCGGTGGGGGCTGCGGTCGTCGCGGCGCCGGGCACGGACCGCGGGCGGCTGCGGACCGAGCTCGAGGAGCAGGTCCGCGCCCGGCACGGCGCCGCCGCGGTGCCCCGGCGCTGGGCCTGGCCGGACGAGATGCCCCTGCTGCCCACCGGGAAGCCGGACCGCGCCGCCGTGGGCCGGCTGCTCGGCTGAGCTCCCGCCGGGGAGAGGGGCGGGCGGCGCCGTGACACAATGGTTCGCGGCCGCGGACCCCCACCGCGGCCCGCATCCCGCACCCCGCGCCCGCGCGGGTCGTTCCCGACGGAGGTAGCCCGTGGCCACGCCAGCACAGTGGATCGAGGGGGCCCGGCTCCGGACCCTGCCGATGGCCCTCGCCCCCGTGGTGGCCGGATCCGCCGCGGCCCAGGCCCTGTACTCCTTCGACCCCGTCCGCGCCCTGCTCGCGCTGCTGCTGGCCCTCCTCCTGCAGATCGGCGTGAACTACGCCAACGACTACTCGGACGGCATCCGGGGCACCGACGACGACCGCGTGGGCCCCCTGCGCCTGACCGGCTCCGGGGCCGCCGCGCCGGGGCGGGTGAAGGCCGCGGCGCTGCTGTGCTTCGCGCTCGCCGCGCTCGCCGGCGCCGTCCTGGTGGTGCTGAGCCGCCAGTGGTGGTTCATCCCCGTCGGCCTCTCCGCCGTGCTCGCCGCGTGGGGCTACACCGGCGGGCGCAGCCCGTACGGGTACCGAGGCCTCGGGGACCTGTTCGTGTTCGTCTACTTCGGGCTCGTGGCCGTGCTCGGCACCACGCTCACCCAGGCGGGCACCCTCAACCTCGAGGCGTTCGTGGCGGCCCTGGCCACCGGGCTGATCGCCACCGCCCTGCTCATGGCCAACAACATCCGGGACCTGCCCGGGGACCGGGAGGTCGGCAAGCGCACCCTGGCCGTGCGGCTGGGGGACCCGTTGGCCCGGGTGGTGTTCACCGCCGAGATCGCCGTGGCGTTCGCACTGGTGCTGTTCCTGGTGCCCTACAACCCGTGGATGCTCCTGGTGCTGCTGCTCCTGCCGCTGGCGTGGGCGCCCGTGGCCACGGTGCTGCGGGTGCAGGACCGGCGCCAGCTCATCCCCGTGCTCCGGCAGTGCGGGGTGCTCAACGTGGGCTGGTCCGTGCTCTTCCTGCTGGCGGTGCTGCTGCGGCAGTGGTGAGCCCTCGGCGCCCGCCCACCGGGCGGAGCCCGGCGGGCGTGGAGGGGCTAGACCTCGCGGCCGTCCTCGCGCAGCCTCCGGTCGACGTAGGCGTCCTCGACCTCCTGGTCCTCGAGCGCCACCCGGTTGCGGGGCTTCGGCGCCCGCGCGAACCAGCGGTGGAACTCCTCCCCCGCGGCGGCGTGCAGGCGCGGGAAGAACAGGTAGGAGACCGCGAAGGAGATCACCACCGCGGCGATCCCCGACAGCACCAGGCCCACGCCGAGCGACATGCTGAGCAGGAAGGCCAGCACCAGCAGCGCGAACCGGAGCAGGGAGTACTTCAGGAAATTCACGCGTCCAGTCTAGCGGGAGCACCTGGGAGAACTCCCCGGGGCGCTGAGCTGGCGTCCAGGCAACTCCCCTACGATTGTCGGCATGGGCAGAGCCATCCTCATCATCGGCGCGGCCGCTTTGGCGGTGGGCGTCATCGTGTACTCCCTCATCGAGTGCGCCCGGACCGACAACTCCGACATGCGCGGTCTCCGCAAGGGCGGGTGGATCGCGGTGATCCTCCTCCTGCCGCTCGTCGGCGCCCTCCTGTGGCTGTTCCTCGGGCGCCCCAGGGGCACCGCGGAGTCCTCCCGCCCCGTGCGCGGCCGGGGGCCGGACGACGACCCCCAGTTCCTGCGCAACCTCGAGGAGCGCCGCCGGCAGCAGGAGAAGGCCGAGAAGCTGCGGCAGTGGGAGGAGGAGCTGCGACGCAACGGCGGACCGGGAGCGGACGGCGGCACCGGCCCGGAGGACCGCCCCGACGACCGTCGCGGCGACCGCCCCGACGACGGGCCCTCCGGCGGCTCGTCCGCCGGCCGCTCCGACGGACCGACCGACGGCTCCCCGGGCAACCGGCCCCCGCGCGACTGACCTCCAGCCCGGAGGACGGAGAACGGCCCGCACCGAGAGGGTGCGGGC
>NZ_JBHVDI010000182.1:0-6653 GCF_042802875.1 Kocuria sp. NPDC057446
GCCCGAGGGCGGCGCCACCGGGATCGTCCGGGTCAGGCCTGGACGATGTTGTGCTCGGGGCCGTACGGGAACTTGGTGATGTTCTCGGCGCCGTCCTCGCCGACGACGAGGATGTCGTGCTCGCGGTAGCCGCCGGCGCCCGGCTCGCCCTCCGGGACCGTGATCATCGGCTCCATGGACACGACCATGCCCGGCTCCAGCACCGTGTCGATGTCCTCGCGCAGCTCCAGGCCGGCCTCGCGGCCGTAGTAGTGGCTGAGCACGCCGAAGGAGTGGCCGTAGCCGAAGGTGCGGTTGGCCAGCAGGCCGTGGGAGACGAAGATCTCGTTGAGCTCCGCGGCGATGTCCTTGCACACCGCGCCCGGCTTGATCAGCTCGAGGCCGCGCTCGTGGACCTGGACGTTGATCTCCCACAGCTCGCGCGAGCGGGCGTCCGGCTCGCCCAGGAACAGGGTGCGCTCCAGGGCGGTGTAGTAGCCCGACGTCATCGGGAAGCAGTTCAGGGACAGGATGTCCCCGCGCTGCAGCGTGCGGGTGGTGGCCCAGTTGTGGGCGCCGTCGGTGTTGATCCCGGACTGGAACCACACCCAGGTGTCGCGCACCTCGCGGTGCGGGAAGGTGCGGGCGATCTCGTGGACCATCGCCTCGGTGCCGGCCAGCGCGACCTCGTACTCGGTGATGCCCGCCCGGATCGCGGCGCGGATGGCCTCGCCGCCGAGGTCGCCGATGCGGGCGCCGTGCTTGATGACCTCGATCTCCTCGGCGGACTTGATCATGCGCTGGCGCATGGCGTCCTGGGAGACGTCGGTGAGCTCGGCGCCCTCGAAGGCGGCCTGGATGCGCTGACGGGTCAGCAGCGGCAGGGCGTCGTCCTCCACGCCGATCCGGCGGGCGGTGACGCCGCGCCGGCGCAGGGCCTCCTGGAGGCCGTAGTAGAAGTTGTCGCGCCGCCAGTCGGTGTAGACGATGTTGTCGCCGTAGCTGGTGCGCCAGGGCATGCCGGCGTCGATGTTGGCGGTGACCGTCACGGAGTCCTCGGCGGTGACGACCAGGGCGTAGTTGCGGCCGAACGTGGTGTACAGGAAGTCCGAGTAGTACTTGATGCCGTGGTAACTGGTGAGGATGACGGCGTCGAGCTGCTGCTCCGCCATGATCCGCCGCAGCCCGGACAGGCGGCGCTCGAACTCGGCGTCGGAGAAGGTCAGCTGCTGCTTGACCCCGTTGTGCAGGGTCTTCAGGCGCTCGAGCTCGGCGACGGAGGCGGCGGGGGCGGTGAGCGGCGAGGTGGTCATGGTCGTCCTTTCGTGGAGCGGTTCCCGGACAGACGGTCCCGGGTGGGTCGTGGGAGGCGCCGCACCGCGAACTCGGTGGCGCGTGCCCCAGCGGTGGGCGTCACAGCGCTCCGTTGGTGCTGGGTCCTGATGTCCTCAACTGTCTGTTGTTGCGATCAGCACAACCGAGTTGCTTCACTGTAGGAAGTGATGAGCACCACAGTCAAGGACTTATACGCGAACGTCACAAATGCGAGAACCGGGGCGATTACCCACAGACTTTGAGACGCAGGGGTGTTGCATTCATCGCAACAGGGACGCCAATGACCGCCGCGGGGCACCCAGGGTCGCCCCTCAGGAGGAGCGCAACACTCTTCCGCACCTCGTATATAAGTGATATATCTATTGACGACAATGATGTGGTCCGCCTCACCAGCCGGTGGCGCAGGGCATGCGCCGCGGCCGGCCCGTGGTGACGCGGGGCGCGAACCGTCCGGTGGACGCGGAGGCGGTACCGACGCCCCGCCGGCAGCCGGACCGTGACACCTCCGTCCTGGGCGGGGTGCGGCACGCGACGTTCCCCGACGACACGACAGATGCCCGCTCGAACGCACCCTGAGGAGCACGATTCCGATGACCTACGTTCTTCCGTTCACCGAGATCGATCTGTCGGACCTGGAGGAGGTCGGGGGCAAGAACGCCTCCCT
The DNA here is from genome assembly GCF_042802875.1 of Kocuria sp. NPDC057446. Lineage (NCBI taxonomy): Bacteria > Bacillati > Actinomycetota > Actinomycetes > Micrococcales > Micrococcaceae > Kocuria > Kocuria sp. NPDC057446. The sequence continues at coordinate 1,979 of NZ_JBHVDI010000182.1, forward strand.
GGGGGAGCTGATCCGCAACCTGGACTCCGCCGGGGTGCTGGTGCCGGCGGGTTTCGCCACGACGGCGACGGCGTTCCGGGAGTTCCTGCGAACGGACGGGCTCGACGAACGGATCGCGGAGTTCCTCCAGGGCCTGGACACCGCCGACGTGGGCGCTCTGGCCGCGGCGGGGGCGCGGATCCGGTCCCTGATCCTGGCCGCACCCCTGCCGGCCGCCCTGGAGGACGCGGTCCGCGCCGCCTACGCGGAGCTGGCCGGTGCCCAGCCGGCGGGGGTGGAGGTGTCCTGGGCGGTGCGCTCGAGCGCGACCGCGGAGGACCTGCCGGACGCCTCCTTCGCGGGGCAGCAGGAGACGCTGCTGAACGTGCGCGGGGTGGCGAACGTGCTGGCGGCGGTCAAGGAGGTCTTCGCCTCGCTCTACAACGACCGGGCGATCGCCTACCGGGTCCACCACGGCTTCGCCCACGCCGAGGTCGCGCTCTCGGTCGGGGTGCAGCGGATGGTGCGCTCCGACCTGGGGGCCTCCGGGGTGATGTTCACCATGGACACCGAGTCCGGGTTCACCGACGCGGTGTTCCTCACCTCCTCCTACGGGCTCGGGGAGGCCGTGGTGCAGGGGGCGGTGAACCCCGACGAGTTCTACGTCTACAAGCCCGCCCTGGCGGCCGGGCGGCCGGCGGTGCTCAAGCGCGGGCTCGGGGCCAAGGCCCTGCAGATGACCTACACCGACTCCGCCGAGCTCGGCGAGACCGTGGGCTTCGTGCCCGTGCCGGCGGAGCAGCGGGGCCGGTTCAGTCTCACCGACGCGCAGGTGGAGCAGCTGGCCCGCTACGGGGTGGCGATCGAGGCCCACTACGGGCGGGCGATGGACATCGAGTGGGGCCTGGACGGCGTCGACGGGCGCCTGTACATCCTGCAGGCCCGCCCCGAGACGGTGCTCTCCCGCCGGGCCGGCGGCACGGTCGCCCGCTACCGGCTCCACGAGACGGCCCGGGTGCGAGCCGAGGGGCGGGCGATCGGTCAGCGCATCGGCGCCGGGCAGGTCCGGGTGCTGGAGTCGATCGAGCAGATGGCCTCCTTCCAGGCCGGGGACGTGCTGGTGGCCTCGATGACGGACCCGGACTGGGAGCCGATCATGAAGAAGGCCGCCGCGATCGTCACCGACCGCGGCGGGCGCACCTGCCACGCGGCCATCATCGCCCGGGAACTGGGCATCCCCGCGGTGGTCGGGGCCGGCAACGCCACTCAGGTGCTGACCGAGGGAGACCCGGTGACGATCTCCTGCGCCGAGGGCGAGACGGGCCTGGTCTACGAGGGGCTGCTCGACTACACGGTGGAGGAGGCCGCCCTGGGCTCCATGCCGGACGCGCCGCTGAAGATCATGCTGAACGTGGGCACCCCGGAGCAGGCGTTCGCCTTCGCGCAGCTGCCGCACCACGGGGTGGGACTGGCGCGGCTGGAGTTCATCATCAACCGCCAGATCGGCATCCACCCCCTGGCCCTGCTCGCGCTTCAGAACGGCTCCCCGGAGCTGCCGGCCGAGGTGGCCGGGCAGATCCGGGAGCGGATCGCCGCCTACGACGGCCCGCGCGAGTACTACGTGCAGCGCCTGGCCGAGGGCATCGCCACGATCGCCGCCGCCTTCGCCCCGGAGCCGGTGATCATCCGGCTCTCGGACTTCAAGTCCAACGAGTACGCCAACCTGCTCGGCGGCCCGGCCTTCGAGCCCGAGGAGGAGAACCCCATGCTCGGCTTCCGCGGTGCCTCCCGGTACCTCTCGGAGAGCTTCCGGGCGGCCTTCGAGATGGAGTGCGCCGCGGTGCGGCACGCGCGCACCACCATGGGCCTGACCAACATCAAGCTCATGGTCCCGTTCGTGCGCACTCTCGCCGAGGCCGAAGGCGTGATCGGGCTGCTGGCGGCCAACGGCCTGGCCCGCGGCGAGGAGGGCCTGGAGATCGTGATGATGTGCGAGCTGCCCGCCAACGCCCTGCTGGCCGAGGAGTTCCTGGAGCACTTCGACGGGTTCTCCATCGGCTCCAACGACCTCACCCAGCTCACCCTGGGCCTGGACCGCGACTCCGCCCTCGTCGCCTCCTCCTTCGACGAGCGCAACCCCGCCGTGAAGAAGCTGCTGGGAATGGCGATCACCGCCTGCCGGGCGAAGGGCAAGTACGTCGGGATCTGCGGGCAGGGTCCCAGCGACCACCCCGAGCTCGCCGCCTGGCTGCTGGACCAGGGCATCGACTCGGTCTCGCTGAACCCCGACGCCGTGGTGGACACCTGGCTGGCCCTGGCCGCCACCGCCCAGCCCAGCAGGTGAGACCACCCTGGTCCGGGTGCGCACGGCACCCGGACCAGGGCACCGCACGCACCCCGAGCACCCACTCCGAGCACGGCCCCGGACGGAGGACGCACCATGAGCAGAGAGCAGGAGCAGCAGTGACCGAGACGTGTCCGGTGGCGTTCTTCCTCTCCGACAGCACCGGGATCACCGCCGAGACCCTGGGCAACACGCTGCTCACGCAGTTCCCGGCCCAGCACGTCGAGCGCCACACCGTGCCGTTCGTCATCACCGTGGAACGGGCACGGCAGATCGCGCACCGCATCGACGCGGTCACGGCGGCCGGGCGGACGGCGGTCGTGTTCTCCACCGTCGTCGACCCGGGCATCCGCGCTGTCCTCGCCGGCAGCCAGGGCTTCTTCGTGGACCTGTTCGGATCCCATCTCCCCCAGCTCGAGACCGCGCTGCACGCCACCGCGAACCTCCTGCCGGGGCGGGCCCACGGGCTCGGGGACGCCCTCCGCTACCAGTCCCGGATGGCGGCGGTCGAGTACGCGATGGAGCACGACGACGGCCAGTCCGTGCGCGCCCTGGAGCAGGCCGAGCTGATCCTCATCGCCCCCTCACGCTGCGGCAAGACCCCCACCAGCATGTACCTGGCCCTGCAGCACGGCATCCGCACCGCCAACTTCCCCCTGGTCGACGAGGACTTCGAACGCCGGTCCCTGCCGCCGCCCATCACGGCCCACCTCGGCAAGTGCTTCGGCCTCACCTCCCAGCCCCTCAGGCTCAGCCAGATCCGCCAGGAACGACGACGGTCGACCGTCTACTCCTCCCTCGCCCAGTGCACCTGGGAACTGCGCAACGCCGAGGAGCTGTACGCCCTCCACCACGTCCCGCACGTCAACTCCGCCGCCATGTCCGTGGAGGAGATCTCGGCCACGATCCTGGACCGCATGGAGCTCGGCGAGGTCGACCCCGAACGGACCGGCCGTCGCCGGTGACGGTGCGCCCCGGTCCGACCTGGGCCGGCGTCGCGCACGGCGGCGGACGGCGCACGTGCCCGGCCGCCGGCGGACCGGTCCTGGATCCACGAGGCCGGCGGGCGGCACGGGGACGCCTCCTGGCGCACCCGGCACCGAGGCGTCCCCCGGAGGATCCCTTGACAGGGCGATCGAGCACCCGGAGACTCTTTCCACGGCCAGCGTTGCACATACCGATACGCGTTGCATCAAATGCGCCTATGTCGATCTGCGGTGGTGGACGGAGTTCCCACCCGGCGGTCGACCACCGGTCACGGAGGACAGCGACCGGACCCCGACACGGAGAGGAAGACCCGATGCACCGAGTTCACCGCGTGGTGTCCGGGGCCGAGGCCCCGGCCTTGCGCACGAACACGGCATCCGCACCGGCTGCCGAGGCCCGCGACGCCGCGGAGACAGAGCGATGAGCTCCGGCTGCGTCTCCGGGCAGATGCCGGTTCCGCGCCGGAGCCGCCCCGAGCACGCGCAGACCACGACCGCCTCGGCCGAACCCCGCGGAGGGGTGAGAGTGGAACGGCTGGTGACCTCGGGCACGTTCTCCCTGGACGGGGGCACCTGGGAGGTCGAGAACAACGTCTGGATCGTCGGCGACGACGAGCAGTGCCTCGTCATCGACCCGGCCCACGACGCCGCTGCCGTCGCGGCGGCGGTGGGGATCCGCGACACCCGGGCGATCCTCCTGACCCACGCCCACGACGACCACATCCGCGCTGTTCTCGAGGTCGGGGAGGCGCTCCGCGCCCCCGTGCACCTGCACCCGGCCGACATGATGCTGTGGCAGCAGACCCACCCGACCACCGGTCCCGATGCCGAGATCGCCGACGGCGACCGCTTCACGGTGGCCGGGGCACAGCTGGTCGCCCTCCACACCCCCGGGCACTCCCCCGGCTCGGTGTGCTTCTCCGCCCCCGGGCTCGGGGAGGACGGAGTGCTGTTCTCCGGGGACACCCTGTTCCGGGGCGGACCCGGGGCGACCGGTCGGTCCTACTCCGACTTCGACGTCATCGTCGAGTCCGTCCGCACCCGTCTGCTGACCCTGCCGGAGGGCACCGAGGTCCTCACCGGGCACGGTGAGCCCACCACGATCGGCGCCGAGGCGCCGCACCTGCAGGAGTGGATCGACCGCGGTCACTGACGGACGGCCGCCGGCCCGGCCCGTCGCCCGTGCCGGGCCGGACTGTCACGCCCCCTCTCATCCCAACCACCCCAAGAGGCATCCCGCCCCGGCGCACGGTCGGCGCGACCGGCCTCACGACGAAGGAGTCCCGTGTCCCACCATCCCATTCGCGTGGCCGTTGCCGGTGTCGGCAACTGCGCCTCGTCGCTGATCCAGGGCGTGCACTTCTAC
>NZ_JBHVDI010000183.1:0-6623 GCF_042802875.1 Kocuria sp. NPDC057446
GGCCCGCCTCGCGCGGGCCACGGCGTCCGTGCCGCTCGTCACATCCGCCCGGCGGGTGCGGCGACGGATCAGCTCGCGGCCGGCTCCGGGCTCTCCGCTCCGGCGGCCTCACCGGTGCCCAGCCACTTGCCCTCGAGCTCCTCGAGGGTGCCGTCCTCCCGCATGGTCGCCAGCGACTCGTTGACCTGGTCGAGCAGGGCCGTGTTGCCGGTCTTCACGGCCAGGCCCAGCTGCTCGCCGGTCTCGATCTCCTCGACCAGGCGCAGCTCCGGGTTGTCGGTGATGGCCGGACCCATCACGGAGATGTTGCCGATGACGGCCTCGACGTCACCGGTGTTGAGCCCCTGGATCATCAGGGCCGAGTCCTCGTACTGCACGACCTCGGCGTTGTTCTCCTGGGCCTGGGTCTCGCCCGTGGTGGCCTGCTGCACGCCCACGCGCTTGCCCTGGACGTCGGCCACCGAGTCGATGTCCGCGCCCGGGGCGACCAGCAGCGCGAGGTTGTCGTCGAGGTAGGGCTCGGAGAAGTCCATGACGGACTCCCGCTCCTCGTTGATGGTCATCCCCGAGGCGGCGAGGTCGCACTGGTTCGAGTCCAGGGCCACACCCGACTGGATGCCCTCGAAAGAGGTGCGGAGGAACTCCGTCCCGACCCCCATGTCCTCGGCGATGTTGTTCACCAGGTCGATGTCGAAGCCGACGGTCTCCCCGTCCTCCGTGAACTCGAAGGGGCGGTAGGGGATGTCCGAGCACACCGTGAGGGTGCCCGGGGTGATCAGGCTGATCTCCCCGCCGTTCGCGCTCGTCTCACCGCCGCCGGCGTCCCCGCCGTCGTCGGTGCTCGTGCACGCGCTCAGGGCCAGCGCGGAGACGGCCAGCACGGACAGGGTCGCTGCCCCGTGGAACCTGCTCTTCATGGATCTGTCCTTCCCTCGGGAGGTGACGGTCGCGTACCGGCTGCACGGCGGCGTGCCCGGCGCGCGGTCCGCCGGTGAATGTGCCTCAGTGTAGGTGTTCGGGCGTTGCCGGGATGTTGCACACCACTGGTCGGTAGTCAATTCGTTGTCCCCTCTCCGGGCCACGCCTCCCCGGTCATCCCGCCCGGCCCGCCGTCCGGGGCGGCGCATCCGGCGGGTGCGCCACGGTGCGCCCGAGTGGGGCGGATTCGGCACAATGGGCCCATGACCCGCATCGAGGACCAGCGCCGCGGCGAACGGGCCGCGCGATGACCGCACCGCCGGCTCCCGCGAGCGTGCGCGTGGACGTGTGGCTGTGGGCGGTGCGCGTGTTCAAGACCCGCTCCGCCGCCACGGCCGCGTGCCGCGCCGGGCACGTGAAGATCGACGGCACCTCGGTCAAGGCCGCCCAGCCGGTGCGGCCCGGCCAGCGGGTGGCCGTGCGCCGCCCCGGCCACGAGCAGGTCCTGGAGGTGGTGCAGCTGCTGACCAAGCGCGTCGGCGCGCCGGTCGCCGCGAAGGCCTACGTCGACCACAGCCCGCCCCCGCCCCCGGCGCTGCACGCGGCCGTCCCGCGGCGGGACCGGGGCACGGGCCGGCCGACCAAGAAGGACCGCCGGGAGATGGACCGCCTCCGGGGGCTGTGAGCCGCCGGCCGGGCGGCGTTCCGTGCGCGTTCCCAGGAAGGGGCAGAATAATCCCCACTGCACGTGTGCCGTGGGTCACCCCGCCGTCCGGCGGTCCGACGCGCGGCCGCAACCGGAGGAGCTCGCCCCATGGCACTGCTGGACACATCGGTGTGGACCGGAAAGATCTACGTCAACGGATGGCGCGAGGGCCGCGGCGGCACCGAGGACGTCACGAACCCGTCGACGGACGAGACGCTCGGGCAGATCGGCTTCGCCTCGCCCGAGGACGTCCACGAGGCGGCCGAGAAGGCCGCGGCGGCCCAGAAGGAGTGGGCGGCGCTGAAGCCCTCCGAGCGCGCCGCGGTGCTCCGCCGCGCCGGGCTGCTGTTCGAGGAGCACGCCGAGGAGGTCGTGGACTGGGTGGTCCGGGAGACCGGGGCGATCCCGCCCAAGGCCGGGCTGGAGGCCTCGGTCGCGGCCGCGGAGTGCTACGAGGCCTCCGCGCTGCCGACCCACCCGCACGGGGAGTACCTGCCCTCCGACGCCCCGCACTGGTCGCTGTCCCGGCGGGTGCCGGTCGGGGTGGTCTCGGTGATCTCGCCGTTCAACTTCCCGCTGATCCTCTCGATCCGCTCGGTGGCCCCGGCCCTGGCCCTGGGCAACGCGGTGCTGCTCAAGCCGGACCCCCGCACCTCGGTCACCGGCGGCGCGCTCATCATGCGCGTGTTCGAGGAGGCCGGGCTGCCGTCCGGGGTCCTGCAGCTGCTGCCCGGCGGCGGTGACGTCGGGGCCGCCGCGGTCGAGGCCCCGCAGGTGGACGTCGTGTCCTTCACGGGGTCCACGGCGGCCGGCCGGCACGTGGGTGCGGCCGCAGCGCAGCACCTCAAGCGCGCCCACCTGGAGCTGGGCGGCAACAACGTGGTCATCGTCCTGCCCGGGGCGGACGTGGACCTGGCCGCCGGGGTGGGGGCGATGGGCTCCTTCTTCCACCAGGGCCAGATCTGCATGACCACGGGGCGCCACCTGGTGCACGAGGACCTGCACGACGAGTACGTGGACAAGCTCGCGGCGAAGGCCGAGGCCCTGGTCGTGGGGGATCCTGCCGGCGGGCCCGTGCACCTGGGCCCGATCATCGACGAGCGCCAGCTCAAGGCCATCGACGCGATCGTGCAGGAGACCGCCATCGCCGGCGCCCGGGTGGTGGCCGGGGGCTCCCACGACGGGCTGTTCTACCGGCCCACGGTGCTCTCCGAGCTGACCCACGAGATGACGGCCTGGAAGGACGAGATCTTCGGTCCGGTGGCGCCCGTGATGAAGGTGTCCAGCGCCGAGGAGGCGGTGGAGTTCGCCAACGCCTCCGAGTACGGGCTGTCGGTGTCCATCATCGGCGACGTCGGCGAGGCCATGAAGATCGCCGACCGGATCCGCTCGGGCAAGATCCACATCAACGAGATGACGGTCGCCGACGAGGCCAACGCCCCCTTCGGCGGCATGGGCGCCTCGGGCACCGGCTCCCGCTTCGGCGGACCCACCGCCAACATCGACGCGTTCACCGAGACGCAGTGGATCACGATCAGCCCGGACGTGCCGCACTACCCGTTCTGAGCCCCGGCCCGTCCGGGCGGGTGCCGTCCGGACGGGCGTGCGCCGCGGGGGCGGGAGGTCGTCGGTAGCCTGGACCGGTGACGACGACCTCCCGCCCCCGCGGCCTCAACCGGCAGATCCTGGCCCTGGCCGTTCCGGCGTTCGGGGCGCTCGTGGCCGAGCCGCTGTTCCTGCTGGCGGACTCCGCGATCGTCGGCCACCTCGGGACCCCTCAGCTCGCCGGCGTGGGCGTGGCCGCGGCCGTCCTGCAGACGGTCGTGGGCCTCATGGTCTTCCTCGCCTACAGCACCACCCCGGCGGTCGCCCGGCACCTCGGCGCGGGCCGGCTCCAGGAGGCCGTGGCGGTGGGCCGGGACGGGCTGTGGGTGGCGGCCGGGCTCGGCCTGCTCCTGTCCGCGGGGGGCTGGGTGCTGGGCCGTCCGCTGCTGGCCCTGATGGGCGCCCGCGGCGAGGTCCTGGAGCACGCCGTCGTCTATCTGCACTGGTCCCTGCCCGGGCTGACCGCCATGCTCCTGGTGCTCGCGGCCACCGGCGTGCTGCGCGGGCTCCAGGACACCAGGACCCCGCTGCTCATCGCGGGCGTCGGTGCCGCGGCCAACGCCGGGCTCAACCTGCTGCTCGTGCACGGCGCGGGCCTGGGGGTGGCCGGGGCGGCGATCGGCACGAGTGCCGTGCAGTGGGCCATGGCGCTGGCGTACCTGCGGATCCTCCGCCGGCTCGCCCGCGAGCACGGCGTGGGGCCCGCGACCACGTGGCCCCGGCTGCGCTCGCACCTCACGGTGGGCTCCTGGCTCATGCTGCGCACGGTCTCCCTGCGGGTCGCGATCCTCGCGACCGTCCTGGTGGTCACGGGACAGGGCGCCCAGAACCTCGCCGCGCACCAGCTCGTGATGACGGTCTTCAACTTCCTGGCCTTCGCCCTCGACGCCCTCGCCATCGCGGCGCAGGCCCTGCTGGGCCGGGACATGGGGGCGCGGGACGTGACCGATCCCGCGCAGCGGCGGGCCGTCCGGGCCCTCATGAACCGGCTGGTCCTGTGGGGGCTCGGCTTCGGCGTGGTCACGGGTCTCCTCGTGGCCTTGGTCGGCACGCGACTGGGGTTCCTGCTCAGCCCCGATCCCGCGGTGCAGGCCCTGTTCGCCGCGGCCCTGCTCGTGGTGGCGGTCGGCCAGCCGCTGGCCGCGTACGTCTTCGTCCTGGACGGGGTGCTCATCGGCGCCGGCGACGCGCGCTACCTCGCGGTGGCCGGGGTGCTCAACCTGGTGGTCTACGCCCCGCTGCTGCTGCTCGTGGCGGACTCCGCCGGGACGGGCACCGCAGGGTTCGTGTGGCTGTGGACCGCCTACGCCGGCGGCTACCTGGGCGCCCGGGCCCTGACCCTGGGGCTGCGCGCCCGCGGTGACTCCTGGCTGCTCCGGAACGCCCGGTAACAACCCGGGACGCACCCGGGGGATGTGGGGCGGATCACCTACGATGCAAACATGAACAGTGATTCCCGCGCAGAGAACCAGTCCACCGCCGACTCCGGGCACAACGTCGTGCTCGTCGGCATCGACGGCTCCGACCAGGCCCGCCACGCGCTCGAGCGCGCCATCGACGAGGCCCGGGCCCAGGACCTGACCGTGCGCCTGCTGGGCGCCTACCCGGTCATCGGGGTCGGGGACCCCGGCCTCGAGATGCGGTTCACCGAGGCCGTCATGAAGGAGAACGCCGACCACCTGGCCGAGGCCCGGCAGACCGTGGAGGCGGCGGGGCTGCCCGTGGAGGTGGTGGAGGCCGGCGGGGACGCCGCCAAGGCCGTCGTGGAGCAGTCCGGGCGGGCCGCGCTGGTGGTCATGGGCAAGCGCGGCCGCGGCGGCGCGCTGCGCGGCCGGCTGGGCTCCGTGTCCGCGGCGGTCGCGGCGCACGCCAAGAGCCCGGTCATCATCGTCCCCGAGGCCGCGGAGAGCCGGCAGTCCGAGCGGCGCGGCGGCGCGGGCGACTTCGCGCTCGAGGCCGACGGGCCGGTCAAGGCCGACCAGATCGACTTCACCGGGCGCGTGGTCGTGGGTCTGGACGCCCTCGGCGCGCGCAGCCCCGCCCTGGGGAAGGCCGTGGCGTACGCCCAGGAGCACGGCACGGCCCTGACTCTGGTCTCCGTGAACGGCGCCCTGTCCGGCACGCCCGCCTGGTTCCAGGACGAGTTCAACCAGGCCCGGTACTTCCACGAGGCGGACCAGAAGCTCACCCAGATCTCCGACGAGATCGCCGCCCAGCATCCCGGGCTGACGGTCGAGCACCACATCTTCGTGGGCCGTCCGGCCCGCATCCTGATGAACGCCACGCACACCGCGGACATGGTCGTGGTGGGCTCCCGCGGCATCGGCGGCTTCCGGGGGCTGCTGCTCGGCTCGGTGTCCCAGGCGGTGCTGGAGAACGCCGCCGGCCCGGTCATGGTGGTGCCCGCGCACCGTTCCTGAGCACCCCACCCCGCACGGCGAGACCAGGAGGCGGCGCCCCATGACGGAACAGATCGTCGTCGGCTACGACGGCTCCGAGAACAGCGAACGGGCCCTCGACTGGGCGATCCGGGAGACCGGCGCCCTCGCCGGCGAGCTCAGGGTCGTGGTCTCCATGGGACGGCCCGTGGCCGTGGACCCCAGTCTCTACGGACCGTTCCTGGAGGCGATCGAGGAGGAGGCGGACAAGGTCGCCGCCGCCGCCGTGCGCCGGGCCCAGGACGCCGGCGTGCCGGCGGTCGCGGTGGTCGAGCGCGGTGACGCGGCCGGGGTGCTGGTGCACGAGTCGGAGGGCGCCGCGGCCCTCGTGCTCGGCCGCCGGGGCCGGCGCGGGGTGCGCGGACGGCTCGGCTCGGTCACGGCCGCGACCGCGGCGCACGCGAAGTGCCCCGTGATCGTGCTCCCGGACCGCTGGGACCCGCAGGCCCGGGCCGCACGCGGCGCGGCCGGCCCCCTGGCGGGGCGCGTGGTGGTCGGCGTCGACCGGCTCGGCCGGGACAACCCGGCCGTCCTGGCGGCCGGGCGGTACGCGGCGCGGCACGGCGCGGGCCTGGCCCTGCTCACCGTGGTCCCGGAGGCGCAGAGCATGCCGACGGGCTCCGCCGAGCTGGACCGGGCCGTGCGCGAGCAGCTCACCGAGCCGGCCCGGTCCCTCGTGGACCAGGTGGCGGAGTCGGTCCGGGAGGACCACCCGGACCTCGACGTCGAGACGTTCGTGTTCTCCGGGGTGCCGGCGGACCAGCTCGTGGAGGCCGGGCGGTCGGCGGAGCTCGTGGTGGTCGGCAGCCGCGGCTACGGCGGGTTCCGGGGACTGCTCATGGGCTCCGTCTCGCAGGCCGTGCTGACCGAGGGCGAGGGCCCGGTCATGGTGGTCCCGGCGCGCCGGAAGGGCTGACCCGTCCGCCCGCAGGGGGAGCCCCCGGCCGGCCGTGGCG
>NZ_JBHVDI010000184.1:0-6601 GCF_042802875.1 Kocuria sp. NPDC057446
GGCCTTTTGTGACCCAGTGCCCCGCTGTCCGGATGGTGAGACGAAGTGTTCACCTCAGGGTCCATCTTGACATGGGATCTGATATCTGCTGGGGAAGCTCCGAAGCGCTCGCGGTGTCCCCGATGTCTGCTATTCCAGGGATTCGGCGCTCGGAGGCGGCTCGGGCACCGGGTGAAGGGGGTTCATTTTGTCGGAGCACCGGGACGACAGTCGTTGGGATCTCACATCGTGAGATAACGCGGCGATTGTTACTTGCGGGATCGATAGGGCTGGTGGACGATGAGAGCAACGCCATTGTCAGGAATTTGTCAGCTTCGCGGGGACCCTCCCCGACCACCACGGAGCCGGCGATTCGGGAGCTGGGAGTGGTGGAGCCGTTCCGAGGGGCGGAGTGGCTCGGGCGGACGGATCCTCGTCCGCCACTGAGAGACAAGGGGCACCAGATGCCAGGCACACCGGGATACGTGCACATTTCCCAGCGCAACCGCACGAGCGAGGCCCGCGCCGGGCGCGGTCCGGCCGCAGCCCCCGACCGGGGGCAGGCGGCCCCCGCCGACTACCGCAGCCTCCGGGGCACGATCGGGCCGATGCCGGCCGCACCGGGCGAGACCCCGCTCCCCACCCGCTTGCAGCGGGACGCCGCGCCGCGTCCGCAGGTGCAGGAGAACGAAGCACGCGGATTCGTGATCTACGTGGGCCTCGACGAGGAGACCGCGGCGGCCAGCGGCACCTCGCTGGTCAAGATGGTGCAGAGCATCCGGGCGTACGCCCAGCAGCTGGTCCCGCAGGCCGACTCCTACGCCGCCGTGGCGCTGGCCCCGGCCAACACCCCCGGCAGCGATCTCGAGGTCGTGCGCAACGCCCTGGGCGACCCCACCACGGGGACCGTGCGGCCCACGGCGCCCGCCGCACCCGCGCCGGCGCCCGAGACGAAGACCAGCCAGTCCACCGGGGTGCTCATCGACCTCTCCCGCCGGGAGGTCTTCCTCGACGGCGGCCTCCTGAACCTCACGTTCAAGGAGTTCGAGCTGCTGAACTACCTCGTGGAGAACGGCAGCCGGACCGTCGGCCGCCACGAACTCCTGCACAGCCTGTGGCGCGACTCCGAGGAGGTGCCCAACGAGCGCACCATCGACGTGCACATCCGGCGCCTGCGCTCCAAGCTCGGCCGGCTCGCGAACACCGTGCGCACGGTCCGCGGCCAGGGCTACCGCTTCTACGAGCACCCGGAGGTCGTCGTGTGGGCGGCCCCCGAGTACTCCATCTGATCCGTTCCCGACCCGCCGTCGACCCGTGCCGACCCCGGTTCTCTCCCGCGCCGCGGAGGGGCCGGGGTCGCTCCGTGCCCGGGGTGTGCGTGGCATCATGAACCGATGACCCGCCACGACCGGAAGAAGCTCGTCCTCATGCGCCACGCCGAGGCCGAGCACCCCTGGGGCGTGACCGACCACGACCGCCCGCTGGACCGGGGCGGCGCGGCGGACGCCGCCGCCGCGGGCCGCTGGCTGCTGGCGAACGGCCACGTGCCGGACATGATCCTGTGCTCGAGCGCCCTGCGCGCCCGCCAGACCTGCACGTGGGTGTGCAGCGAGCTCGGCGACCTCGCGCCCACCGCCCGGCTCGACGAGTCCCTCTACGCCGCCCCGGACAGCCGGATCGTCGCGGTGGTCAACCACGTCCCCGAGACCGTGGAGTCCCTGCTGGTCATCGGTCACCTGCCCGGTCTGCGGGACGCCGCCCTGCGCCTGGCCACGCCGGACTCCGACTACGACGCCGTCATGGCGCTCGCCGACGGCTGCCCCACCGCGGGACTGGCGGTCCTGGAGGTCCCCGGCCCCTGGGCGGGACTGGACGGCGCGGATGCCCGCCTGGTGGACTTCACCGTGCCGCGACCGTCCGCAGGGGATCGCTGAGGCGCCGCTGACGGACTGCTGACGGACCGCTGAGCGGCCGCCGGTGCGGCGGCCGGACCGACGAAGGAGCGTGGATGCGACAGATCGACTTCACCCCGTCCGGGGACCGCGTGGGCGCGGTCGGCTTCGGGGCCATGGGCCTGAGCTGGGTCTACGACCGGCACGGGCTGACCGAGCGGCGCAAGCACGAGGTGCTGGGGCTCGCCGTGGACCACGGCATGAACCTGGTGGACACCGCGGTGCTCTACGGCGGGGGAGCGAACGAGGAGCTCGTCGGCGCCGCTCTGGGCGGACGCCGGGACGAGGTGTTCCTGTGCTCCAAGACCGGGCTGCGCGCGGCCTGCCTGGAGCCGCCCCGGACGGAGCGCTGCGGGCACCCGGACGAGGTGCGCCGCACGATCGAGGACAGCCTGCGCCGGCTGCGCACCGACGTCGTGGACCTCTACTACCTGCACCGCGTGGACCCCGACGTGCCCCTGGAGGAGACGTGGGGCGCGATGAGGGAGCTCGTGACCGCGGGCAAGGTGCGCCACCTGGGCCTCTCGGAGGTCAGCACGGAGCAGGCCGACCGGGCGCACGCGATCCACCCGGTCGCGGCCGTCCAGTCCGAGTACTCCCTGTGGACCCGCAACCCCGACGGGTCCGGCCCCACAGCCGACGGCGACCCGTCCGGGAACGTCATCGGCTGGTGCGCCGGGCACGGGGCGGTGTTCGTGCCCTTCTCCCCGCTGGGCCGCGGCTACCTCGCCGGCACCCTGGGGGACCGGCAGTTCTCCGGGGCCGACTTCCGCTCGCGCAACCCCCGGTTCACGCCGGAGGCCATGGCCGCCAACGAGGACGCCGTGCTCGCCCCGCTGCGCGAGGTCGCCCGCCGGCACGGGACCTCCCCCGCGGCCGTCGCGATCGCCTGGACCACGACGCCCGGAGAGCACGTGCTGCCGATCCCCGGCACCACCGACCCCGGCCACCTGCGGGGAAACGCGGCGGCCGCGGATCTGCGCCTGGGCGCGGAGGACCTCGCCCTGCTGGACGGCGTCGTCGCCGTCGGCGACCGGTACTGAGGGGGCGCGGGCCGTGCGCGCGGTCGTCAGCGGAGCCGGCATCGCGGGGCTGGCCCTGGCCGGGTGCCTGGGCAGGCAGGGCTGGGACGTCGTCGTCCTGGAGCAGGCCCCGCGGCCGCGGGAGCAGGGGTACATGCTGGACTTCTTCGGCCCCGGCTGGGACGCCGCCGAGGCGATGGGCGTGCTGCCCGCGGTCCTGGAGCTCGGCCACCGCGTGGAGCGGCTCAGCTACGTGGACGACCGCGGCCGCGACCGTGCCGGACTGCCCTTCGCCCGGTTCGCCCACGCCCTCGACGGGCACCTCGTCAACGTGCTGCGCCCCGACCTCGAGCGCGTCCTGCGCCGGCACGCCCAGGACGTCGCGGAGATCCGCTTCGGCCGCCGCGTCACCGGGGTCCGGCAGCGGCCCGGCGGGGCGGGCGCGGTGCTCGACGACGGCACAGTGCTGGACGCCGACCTGGTGGTCGGCGCCGACGGGGTGCACTCGGCCGTGCGGCGCGCGGCGTTCGGGCCCGAGGAGCGCTTCCGCCGCTGGCTGGGCCTGCACACGGCGGCGTTCGTCGTCGAGGACCCGGAGGCGCACCGGCAGGTCGGCGACCGCTTCTGCCTCACGGACAGCGCGGACCGGGCGATGGGCTTCTACGGGCTGCGCGACGGGCGCCTGGCCGTCTTCGCCGTGCACCGGGCCGCCGCGCCGGCCCTGCCGGCCGATCCCCGCGCGGCCCTGCGCGCCGCCCACGGCTCGCTCGGCTGGATCGCGCCCCGGGTCCTGGCCGCCTGCCCCGGCGCGGACCGGCTCTACTACGACCAGGTGGTGCAGATCGAGGTGCCGCGGTGGAGCAGCGGCCGGGTGGTGCTGCTCGGGGACTCCGGCCAGGCGGTGTCCCTGCTGGGCGGCCAGGGCGCGTCGATCGGCATCGCGGGGGCGTGGCTGCTCGCCGAGAAGCTCGCCCGCGCCGCGTCGGTCGAGCAGGCGCTGACCGACTGGGAGCGGGTCTGGCGGCCGGTCGTGGCCGAGAAGCAGCGCGTCGCCCGCAGCGGGATCCAGTGGTTCCTGCCGTCCTCCCGGGCCGGCCTCCGGGCGCGACGCCTGGCGCTGCGGTTGGCGGCACTGCCCGGGCTCGACGGCGTGGTGACCCGCGGCCTGGTGGGACGTGCCGGCGGGAACGTGCGCGCTCTCGCCGCGGCCTGAGCCGTTCGCGGCACGGGGGCGGCGGAACGGGGAGCGGACACGAGAAGGGCCCCTCACCGGCGTCTCCGCCGGTGAGGGGCCCTTCTCGTGGTGGTGCGCCCGAAGGGATTCGAACCCCCAACCTTCTGATCCGTAGTCAGATGCTCTATCCGTTGAGCTACAGGCGCATCGGCGTTCCGGCGTCACCGCCGTTCAAGCCGGATACAACTCTACATGTGGCCCCCGGCTGCGCAAAATCCGCCGGGTCCCCGCGCGACGTCCGGCGGAACGGGCCGCCGCGCGCGTAACCCTGCTGGGGCGGCCGGTGCCGGGGCGATACGATGGACCCACATCACAGTAGAGACCGGCCGCCCACCTCCATGCCGCTCACTGTGGGCCCGGTGACACCGGGTCGAGTGTTCGACGACGAGCACCACCACGAGAGCTCCGGGCGGTCGGCGGACGGCCTCAACGAGGAGACATGTCAATGGCTGACAACCCCACTGCAACGACGGAGACCACCGGGCTGAACGAGGCTGTGAAGGGCGCGCTGGACAACGCGCCCACCACCCACGCGCACCTCCTCTCGTGGGTGCGGGAGATGGCGGAGCTGACCCTGCCCGACCGCATCCACTGGGTCGACGGCTCCGAGGAGGAGTGGACGCGGCTCACCGACGAGCTCGTGGACGCCGGCACCTTCGTGCGCCTGGCCGAGGACAAGTTCCCCAACTCCTTCGCCGCGTTCTCCGACCCGGACGACGTCGCCCGGGTCGAGGAGCGCACCTTCATCTGCACCAAGACCGAGAAGGGCGCGGGTCCCACCAACAACTGGGAGGACCCGGCGGTGATGAAGGAGTCCCTGCGCAAGCGGTTCCGCGGCGCCATGCGCGGGCGCACGATGTACGTCATCCCCTTCGTCATGGGCCACCTGGAGGCCTCGAAGCCCAGCTACGGCGTGGAGATCACCGACTCCGCCTACGTGGTGTGCTCCATGCGCATCATGGCGACCATCGGCACCCCGGTGCTGGAGAAGATGACCGCGCAGAACGGCTTCTTCGTCGAGTGCCTGCACTCGCTGGGCGCCCCGCTGGCCCCGGGCGAGGAGGACGTGCCCTGGCCCTGCAACCCGGCCAAGTACATCGTGCACTTCCCCGAGGAGCGGGCCATCTGGTCCTTCGGCTCCGGCTACGGGGGCAACGCCCTGCTCGGCAAGAAGTGCTACGCCCTGCGCATCGCCTCCGCCATCGCCCACGACGAGGGCTGGCTGGCCGAGCACATGCTCATCCTCAAGATCACGAACCCCGAGGGTCGGAGCCGGTTCATCTCCGCGGCCTTCCCCTCGGCCTGCGGCAAGACCAACTTCGCGATGCTCGAGCCCACCATCGAGGGCTGGAAGGCCGAGATGGTCGGCGACGACATCGCCTGGATCCGCTTCGGCAAGGACGGTCAGGCCCGGGTGACCAACCCGGAGGCCGGTCTCTTCGGCGTGGCCCCGGGCACGGGGTGGCCCACCAACCCCAACGCCATGCGCGCCATCGCCCGCGGCAACACCATCTTCACCAACGTGGCGCTCACCGACGACGGCGGCGTCTGGTGGGAGGGCATGACCGACGAGACGCCGGAGCACCTCACCGACTGGAAGGGCCGGAGCTGGACCCCGGACTCCGGGCGGCCGGCCGCGCACCCGAACTCCCGCTTCTGCACCCCGATCAAGCAGGCCGACATCCTGGCCCCCGAGTACGACGACCCCGAGGGCGTGCCGCTGTCCGCGATCGTCTTCGGCGGCCGCCGCAAGACCACCGTCCCGCTCGTGTCCCAGTCCTTCGGCTGGGAGCACGGGGTGTTCCAGGGCGCCACCCTGTCCTCGGAGACCACGGCCGCCGCCAAGGGCGCCGTGGGCGTGGTCCGGCGCGACCCCATGGCCATGCTCCCGTTCATCGGGTACAACGCCAACGACTACCTCGAGCACTGGGTGGAGGTCGGCGAGCGCGTCGGCGAGGACGAGATGCCGAAGGTCTTCTACGTCAACTGGTTCCGCCGCACCCCCAGCGGCGGCTTCGCCTGGCCGGGCTTCGGCGAGAACTCGCGCGTGGTGAAGTGGATCTTCGACCGCCTCGAGGGCACGGCCGGTGGCCGGGACACCCCGATCGGCACCGTGCCCACCCCGGAGGACCTCGATCTCACGGACCTGGACGTCTCCGCCGGGGAGCTGGAGGCGGCCCTGAAGGTCGACGTCGAGGAGTGGCGGGCCGAGCTGCCCAGCATCGACGAGTGGTTCCACCGGCTCGGCCACGTGCCCGAGCCCATCCTCGAGCAGCGCGCCGGCCTGGAGGACCGCCTGAACCAGGCGTGACCGCCTGAGCCGGGTCCGAAGTGCCGCGCCCCGGGCCCGGCGCACGCACGACGTCTGGGCGCCCGCGAGGGGATGCGAGTGGTCGGCTGTGGGGGTGGGGGTG
>NZ_JBHVDI010000185.1:0-6538 GCF_042802875.1 Kocuria sp. NPDC057446
CGGGGACGCCACCGCGCGCACCGTGCTGCGGTGGACGCCCGGTTACTCACGGGTGAACCACTGTTGAACGGCCGGCGCAACGGCACTAGGCTTCTATGAGCCCGAGAACGGGTCAATCGTCAAGGGTGTTCGGCGAACACGCGCGCATCTGGAACGCGAGGTGCTGCCATGTCTGCCCGGATTCTTCCCACGGTCCGACGAACCTGCGTCGTCGTGGGGCACGTCCTGGTCTACGTCCTGCTCTGGGCCGGGCTCGCGCTGCTCGTCGCCGCCGCCGGCATCCGGTACTTCTGGGGCGAGATCACCGTGGGCCAGATGCTTCTGAACCTCGTCTCCGTGCAGACCGACGGAGGGGGCGGCCCCATCGTCTGGATGGGCATCCTGGGGGTCGGCGTGGCGCCCCTGCTGATCACGCTCGGGATCGCCCTGTGGCAGGTCGTCCGGAGCCGCCGGCGCCGCCGGGGCCGCGGCGATGTGCGTCCTCGCCGCTCGCCGTGGATCGTGCGCACCGTCTCCACCGCCCTGGTGGCCGCCGTGGTCGTCGGCGGCACCACGGCCTTCGCCACCACGGTGGGCGTGCGGGACTACATCAGGTCGGGCAATTCCGATTACGACCTCGGCGACCGCTACGTGGAGCCGGTCGTCACCGGCGCCGAGGACAGGCGCAATCTGGTGCTGGTCTACCTCGAGTCCGGCGAGGCCACCCTCGCCGACGACCAGCTGTTCGAGAAGAACGCGTTCGCTCCTCTGCAGCAGGTCACCGAGGCCGCGGACGGCTGGCGGAGCGTGGCGGACTTCCAGCAGTACCAGGGGGGCGGCTGGACCATGGCCGGCCTCGCCTCGACGCAGTGCGGCATCCCGCTCAAGGGCATGGGCTCCCCCTCGGGCAGCACCTCGGTCAACGACCTCGGCGGCGACGTCGACAGCTACCTGGGCGGCGTCACCTGCCTGGGGGACGTCCTGGACGAGCACGGCTACACCAGCGTCTTCCTGGGCGGCGCCAACGCCTCCTTCGCCGCGAAGGACACCTTCCTGCGCAGCCACGGCTACTCCGAGGTGAAGGACCTCGCCGACTGGCGCGCCGCCGGTGAACCGGAGAAGAACTTCCGCGGCGACTGGGGTCTGAGCGACGGACGCCTCATGGCCCACGCCAAGGACGAGGTGGACGAGCTGCACGCCGAGGCGCAGAGGACCGGCCGGCCGTTCAACCTCTCCGTGCTGACCCTGGACACCCACGAGCCGGTGCACATCTACGACTACTGCACCGTGGACACGGAGAACGAGGTCACCGCCGCGTTCTACTGCTCCATGACCCAGGTGGCCGGATTCGTGGAGCACCTCGAGGAGAAGGGCTACCTCGAGGACACCGCCGTGGTGATCATGGGGGACCACCTCAAGCACATGAGCGCCGGCGACGCCTTCCACGAGCAGCTGGACCACCACGACAACCGCACCATCTTCAACCGGATCCGGGTGCCGGGCCAGGACGGCGGCGAGCTGCGCCCCGGCGTGGACCAGCTGAACATGTACGCCACGATCCTGGAGGCCGCCGGTCTGACACTGGCGGACCGGGAGGCCGGGCTGGGCGTCTCCGCCTTCGCCCCGGAGGTCCCGGAGGACTCGGCGCAGGCCATGGCGCCCGATCTCTACGCCGAGCTGCTGGACTCGCGCTCCGCGCGGTTCTTCGCCGAGGCCTGGGCCGGCGGGAGCGCCGCGCGGTAGCGCGTTCCGGCCTCTGCCCGACGGCGCGGCCCGGGCCGTCCGCGCGGGTGGCCCGGGCCGCGCCGGTCAGGGTCAGCGGTAGTTGATGAACTGCAGGTCGACCTCGAGCTCGGAGCCCTTGAGCAGGGTGATGACGTCCTGGAGGTCGTCGCGGGACTTCGAGGAGACCCGGAGCTCGTCGCCCTGGATGGTGGCCTTCACGCCCTTGGGGCCCTCGTCACGGATCAGCTTGGTGATCTTCTTCGCCTGGTCCTGGGCGATCCCCTCCTTCACGGAGGCCTCGATCCGGTACTCCTTGCCGGAGGCGTAGGGCTCCCCGGCGTCGAGGGACTTGAGGGAGATGCCGCGCTTGACGAGCTTCGACTGGAAGACGTCGAGGACCGCGTTGACCCGCTCCTCGGAGTTCGCCTTCATGAGGATCTTCTCGCCGGAGAAGTCGATCTCGGCGCCCACGCCCTTGAAGTCGTAGCGCTGCGCGATCTCCTTCTGGGCCTGGTTCAGGGCGTTGGACACCTCCTGCTTGTCGACCTTGCTGACGACGTCGAACGAGGAATCGCTGGCCATGCTGCCTCCTGGGCTGGGTCGGTGGGCGGACCGCGTGCGGGCCGCGGGACTGTGGCCCAGCCTACCGGGAGGGCCCCGTCACCGTTTCGTGATCTGTGCCCAAGGAACCGTTCAGCTCGGCCTCCGAGGATGGTGGCATGAGCAGAACCATGGACCCCGACGACGTGGTGCCCGGTCCGGCTCGGTCCCGGCGCGCGACCGCTGCGGCGGCCACCGCGCTGGCGGCCGTCCTCCTGATGGGGCTCGGCCTGTCCCCGGCCGCGGCGGACTCGCCCGCGCACCGCTCGGTCGGATCCGTCGGCGCGGAAACCGCGCCCCTGGACCCGGACGTCGTCGAGCGGCTCGCCGGCGTGGCCCAGGATCTCGCGGAGGCCGTCACCCACGGGGAGATCACGGAGGCCCAGGCCGCGTTCTTCCTGGCGCAGGTCTACCGCAAGATGTTCTGCTGAGGCGGCCCCGCGGCAATTTCGCATCACGGCCGAAGTTCTGTACTGTTGAACTGCTCCCGCACGCGGGGGCGGCCACCGCCCGTCCGGACGGATCGGCGGCAGCACCCCGGCAGATTACCCGAGCGGCCAAAGGGGGCTGACTGTAAATCAGCTGGCAATGCCTACGGGGGTTCGAATCCCTCATCTGCCACGAGCTCCACGGGAAAGGCCCCGGTCCGCGGACCGGGGCCTTTCCCGTACCGGATCCCGGCGGGGCACGAGGTCCCTCGTCACCGGGACGCCCCGGTGCTCCTCCGTCCCCATGGAGTTCCGGAGCCGGTGCCCGTGCAACCGCCGCACGGACCCTCGCCGGCCCGGAGTACCGGGCCCGCATCCCCCGATCCGGGGACACGAGGAGCAGGCCGCCGCGCCGGACCAGCCTTAACAATTGCTAAGAACATGAATATCCTTGTAGCTTGAGGCGACAGCATCATCCGGCCACGTGCCAGCACTCCCCGAGCCGGCACGTCGGGACCCCCTACTCCGGATGACCAGCAGCACGACCGACCCCGCAGCGCTCCCGCCGGTGTGCCACGCCGAGGACGCTGGGAAGGACTGTGCCGCGCGCTGGTACCCCAGGGGCAGGCCCGGGGTTCTGAACGATTTGAGGAGACAGACCGATATGACTGCTGTGAAGAAGTGGGTGGCCGCGGGTTCGTCGGCTGCCGTCCTGGCCGGAGGCCTGTTCCTGGGCGCCCCCGCGGCCCACGCCGACACCTGTGTGGCCCCCGCCGCCAGCACCGCGGTGACCAACCTGGTCACCGCCGCCGACCACCTCTACGACGCGGGCACGCACTTCAACTCCCTCGTCACGGACCAGGCGGTCCTGAGCCAGCTGCAGACCCAGCAGGCCGTGCTCGAGGACGCCATCGTCAACGACGACACCATCGACCGCGCCCAGGCCGCCTGGAACGAGATCCTGCGCCTGCAGGAGTCCTACGCCGCCTCCAGCAGCGACCCGGCCGTGGCCGAGGCCTACGCGGCCACCACCGCCGCCGCGGCGAACTTCGAGGCCGCGGCCCGCGAGGCCCGCGCGCAGGGCGAGGTCTTCATGGAGGACGGAGCCGATCTCGTGGCGCTGATCCAGGGCAACTGCGACGTCCTGGACACCGGGGCCGGCTCGGACGACTGGAGCGACTCGGACGACTGGTCCGGTGCCGGCACCGACACCGGTGTGAACCAGGGCATCAACATGCAGACCGGCGAGGAGGGCGGGCTCAGCACGGGTGTGCTGGCCGGCCTCCTGGCCGCCGGTGCGGCCGTGTCCGGGGCCGTGGCCCTCCGGATGCGCCGCGCCCGCGCCTGATCCCGAACCGCTGACCGCCCTGGTGCCGCGCTCGCGCGGCACCAGGGCGCAGCCATATCCCGAGCCGACCCGTGAGGACCCCAGCATGGACGCACCCGAGCAGCCGACCGCGCCGCCCCGCCGCGCCGGAAGACGCTGGGCCGCCGTCGGCGGTCTCGGCGCCGCGGCGGTGCTCTCCGCGGTCCTGCTGACGGACCCCTGGGGCGCGGACGGCGCCGGCTCCCCGGCCGCGACGGCCACCGCGCCGGTGGCGGCCTCCTCGGCGACCCCGCCGAGCGCGGCCGCCCCGCCGAGCGCGGCCGCCCCGCGGACGCCGTCCGCCGCACCGTCCACCGCGGCACCCGCCGCCGACCGGCCGGCGGCCGCGGCACCCGTGCGGCTGAGCCTCGAGGCCGCCCGGTTCGACGTGGCCGTCCTGCCGCTGGCGCCCAGCGAGCAGGAGCTGGCCACGGAGCTGCTCGTCCCGCCGGACACCTTGGACGGCTACTGGCTCACGCCCTACGGCATGCCGGGCGAGGGCTCGGAGAACACCACCTACATCACCGGGCACAGCTGGGAGGACCGGGACGCCCCGTTCAACCGGCTGAGCGACCCCGGGCTGGTCGGCAGCGAGATCGAGCTGGAGACCGGGGCCGGGACCCTCGAGTACGTGGTCGACTCGGTGGTCACCCACGACAAGAACACCCTCAAGGACAGCGACATCTGGCGCATCGTCCCGGACCGGCTGGTCATCGTCAGCTGCTACACCGAGGACCTCTGGGGGAAGAACGTCGTGCTCACGGCGTCCCCCAAGCAGGCCTGAGCCCGTGCCGCGGCGCCGGGATCAGTCCAGGGCCGCGCGCACGCGGGGCACCACCTCGGCGCCGAGCAGCGTGATGGCCTCGAGCGCCAGGTGGTGCGGGACGCCGCCCGCGTCCATCCGCAGCAGGAGGCGCTCGAGACCCAGCGCGCGCTGCTGCGCCACGATCTTGGCGACCACCTCGTCGACGTCCCCCACCACCAGGGTCCCGTCCGGGCCGCACTCCCGCTCGTACTCCTCCCGGGTCCAGCGGGGATCCGCCGGGTGGACCGGCCCGTGGCTGCGGGCCCCCGCGGCGAAGTAGGGGTGGCTGAGCTCCCGCGCCTGCGCCGCGGTCCGCGCCACGAAGCCCGGCGCGTTCATGCTCACCGGGGTGCCGGCGTCCCGGCCGGCCTCCCGGAGGGCCCTCCGGTAGGCGGCGACGACGGGCACGGCGTCGGCGAAGGGACCGTGCGTGCGCAGCAGGGCCAGGGGCAGCCCGAGGGCGCCGGCACGGTCCACCGACGCCGGGGTGCCGGAGCTGCCCAGCCAGATCGGCAGGCACGGCTGCAGCGGACGGGGCTCCAGGGCGAACTGCACGCTGTGCTGGGGGAGGGGGCCCACGAGGGTCACGGGATCCGCGTCCCGCACCCGGAGCAGCTGGCGCACCTTCGTCTCGAACAGGGCGTCGTGGTCCTCCGGCTCCAGGCCCAGGGCGCGCAGCACGCGCTGGGAGGCGCCGCGGCCCACGATCATCTCCGCGCGGCCGCCGGAGATGTTGTCCAGCATGGCGATCTGCTCGTAGAGCCGCACGGGGTCCCCGGCCGTGAGCACGGAGACGGCCGTGGTCAGGCGCAGGAGATGGGTGCGGCCGGCGATCGCCGAGAGCAGCACCACCGGGGAGGCCGCCACCACGTCCGTCCCGTGGTTCTCCCCGACGCCCATCACGGTGAGCCCGGCGCGCTCCGCGGCCTCGGCCTGCTCGATGATGTCCCGCAGCCGCTGGCGGCTGTCCGGACGGGCGCCCGTGACGGGGTCCGGGACCACCTCGCCCAGGGAGAACAGGCCGATCTCGACGTTCATGGCGCACCTCGGCGTGCACGGGGTCTGCCTCCGGGCCGGGATCTCCGCCCGGAGACCGGACCGACGGCCCGGCCCGGACGTCCAGTCTAGTCCGCGCCCGCCGCCCGGTCTTGAGCCGGCAGTGAAATCCGGTGCTCCCCGGGCGGCTCTGCCTCTACGCTGGAGGGCATGGCTACCGTTGACATCACCCAGGACACCCTGGGCCAGACCATTGCCGAGAACGACATCGTCCTGCTCGACTGGTGGGCCGAGTGGTGCGGGCCCTGCAAGCAGTTCGCCCCGACCTACGAGGCCGCCTCGGAGAAGCACGAGGACATCGTCTTCGGGAAGGTCGACACCGAGGACCAGCAGATGCTGGCCGCGTCGGCGCAGATCTCCTCGATCCCCACGCTCATGGCCTTCCGCGAGGGCATTCTCGTGTTCTCCCAGCCGGGCGCCCTGCCCGCCTCCGCCCTCGACCAGGTCATCGACGCCGTGAAGGGCCTCGACATGGAAGAGGTCCGCGCCGAGGTCGCCAAGCAGTCCCAGGACGCGCCCAACGCCTGACCGTGCCACCGACCCGCACGACCCGCGCCGGGCCCCGCCTCCCACGAGGCG
>NZ_JBHVDI010000186.1:0-6475 GCF_042802875.1 Kocuria sp. NPDC057446
CGCCGGAACGTCGTCGTCTATGTGCGACCCACCGAACAGGACCGGCCGGCCCGTTTCGGCTTCGTCGTCTCGAAGGCCGTGGGCAACGCCGTGCGCCGCAACCGGGTGAAGCGACGCCTCCGGGAACTCGCCCAGACCACGGTCAGGCAGAGCCCGTACGGTTACGACGTCGTGGTGCGAGCGCTCCCGCCCGCCTCCCGCGCGGACTGGGCGGAGCTGGCCACCGACTACGCCAAGGCCTGGCGGACGGCGTCCACGCGGGCCGGGGTTCCCGGGACCGCCGGGAACCCCGGGACGACGACTGCAGAGGACCGACGACCCGCACGGGAGGAGCCGGAGTCATGAGCGAGCACGCTCACGCGCCCGAGGAGCTCCTCGCGGCGGCTCCCCACGAGTTCGTCCGCCCGGCGTCGGCGTGGCAGGCCCTGTGGTTCCTCCCCCAGAACGCGCTCATCGCGGGGCTCAAGCTCTACCGGACCATCGTCTCCCCCCTCTACGGGGACGTCTGCCGGTACTTCCCCTCATGCTCGGCCTACGCCCTCGAGTCCGTCACGGTGCACGGCGCCGTGCGCGGCCTCGGCCTCAGCGTCCGCAGGCTCCTCCGCTGCCACCCCTGGGCGGCGGGTGGGATCGACAGGGTCCCGGACGGGGGCCGGGTCTTCCCCGACCTCGCGTCCCTTCCCCGGATCGTCCTGCTGAACCATCCCACCCTTGCTGAGCGCCACCAGCACCACCCCGCCGGGGGCAACGGTCCCGCGGCCCAAGGAGAGCCTTCCCCATGAACCTGTTCGAAATGATCCTCTTCCCCTTCAGGTGGGTCGTCTCCGCCGTGCTGTGGGTGTTCCACGAGATGCTCACGGCCATCGGGATGGATCCCGCCGCGGGCATCACCTGGGTGCTGTGCATCGTGGGCCTGACCCTGGTCATGCGCACGCTGACCATCCCGCTGTTCCTCAAGCAGATCAAGTCCATGCGCGGCATGCAGGAGCTGCAGCCGGAGATGGCCAAGCTCCAGGCCAAGTACAAGGGCAAGAAGGACCAGCTGTCCCGTCAGGCGATGGCCCAGGAGC
The DNA here is from genome assembly GCF_042802875.1 of Kocuria sp. NPDC057446. Lineage (NCBI taxonomy): Bacteria > Bacillati > Actinomycetota > Actinomycetes > Micrococcales > Micrococcaceae > Kocuria > Kocuria sp. NPDC057446. Next base: position 1,071 of record NZ_JBHVDI010000186.1, read on the forward strand.
AGATGGAGCTCTACAAGAGCCACGGCTCCAACCCCTTCTCGGCCTGTCTGCCCATCCTGGTGCAGATGCCGATCTTCTTCGGCCTGTTCCAGGTCCTCAACGGCGTGCCCCGGTCGGCGGCCGCCGGCGAGGGCGTGCACGTCCTGAACGCGGCCACCGTGCAGTCCTTCAACGAGGCCACGTTCTTCGGCGCCCCGCTGTTCTCGACGCTGCTCAACCCCGGCGACGGCAACCACACCGCCACGATCCTCCTCGCGATCGTGATGATCATCGCGATGTCCGCCTCGCAGTTCTTCACCCAGAAGCAGCTGACCGCCAAGAACATGAGCGAGGCGGCCAAGGCCTCCCCCATGTACCGCCAGCAGCAGATGATGCTGTACCTGTTCCCCCTGGTCTTCGCCATCGGCGGCATCAACTTCCCCATCGGTGTCCTCATCTACTGGACCGTCTCCAACGTCTGGTCCATGGGCCAGCAGTGGTGGGTCATCCGCAACAACCCGACCCCCGGCTCGCAGGCCGAGCAGGAGCTCAACGAGCGGCGCGCCGCCAAGGGTCTTCCCCCGGTCGGCAAGACCGTGGAGGAGCACGAGGCGGACATCGAGGAGCAGCGCGCCCGTGCCGCCGCCGGTCAGCGCCAGCAGCCGGTCGGCAAGAAGCGCCAGAAGCAGCAGGCGAAGCGGAAACAGTCGCGATGACCGCGGCCGGTCGCACCGGCCAGAACACCTCCCCGCACGGGGCCGGCCCGTCCGGCCCCGTGCTTCCACGGCCCCAGGAGACGACATGACCGACATCCGGCAGACCACCCAGGACGCCGACGACGTGCAGCCCTCCGCCCCGGACGGCGACCACGTGCGGCTCCCCCCGCGGGACGACGCCGAGCGCGGCGCCGGGACGGACGTCCCCGCCGCGGGAGTGCCCGGCGCGACGACTCCGGCTGCCGGCGCCCCCGCCGCGCCGGCGTCCGGTGCCGGTGACGACGGCCGTCCTGCCGACGCCGGGTCCGCCGCGTCCCGCGACGGCGAGGACGGCACCGGGGGCGATCCGCTCGAGGAGGAGGGCGAGATCGCGGCCGACTACCTCGAGGAGCTGCTCGACACGGCGGACCTCGACGGCGACATCGACATCGAGGTCCGTGACGGCCGCACCTACCTGTCGGTCGTGGCCGACGGGGACGACGACCAGGGCCTCGCCGTGCTGGTCGGCAAGGACGGGGAGGTGCTGGAGGCCCTCCAGGAGCTGCTGCGGCTCTCCGTGCTCGCCGCCACCGACCGCCGCTCCCGCCTGGTGCTCGACATCGGCGGCTACCGGCTCCGCCGGGCGGCTCAGCTCCAGGAGCTGGCGCTCGAGGCCGTGGCCCGTGCCCGGGACACCGGGGGGCGCGTGCACCTCGATCCCCTCTCGGCCTACGAGCGCAAGATCGTGCACGACGTGGTCGCCGAGCAGGGACTCGTCAGCGAGTCCGAGGGCGAGGGCGCGGCGCGGCACATCGTCGTGTCCGCCCCGCAGGGCTGATGGGCGAGGAGCAGCGACCCTCCCCCGCCCCGCAGGACCCGCCGGTCCCGGACGAGCGCGAGCGGCGAGCGGCCGAGCGGCTGTTCGGCGAGCGGCTGCCCCTGGCCGAGCGCTACGTCGCGCACCTGGCGTCCTCGGGCATCGTCCGTGGCCTGATCGGTCCCCGCGAGGTGCCGCGGCTGTGGAGCCGGCACGTGCTCAACTGCGCCGTGGTGGAGGAGCTCGTCCCGCCCGGCGCCCGCGTGGCGGACGTCGGATCGGGCGCCGGACTGCCCGGTCTCTGCCTCGCCCTGGCCCGTCCCGACCTGCGGATCACGCTCATCGAGCCGCTGGAGCGACGCGTCCAGTGGCTGGAGGAGGTGGTGGCCGATCTCGGGCTCGCGAACGTGCGCGTGCTCCGGTCCCGGGCCGAGCAGGCCAAGGAGGAGGTCGGCGAGGTGGACGTGGTCACCGCCCGGGCGGTCTCGGCCCTGGTGGGCCTCGTGGACCTCACCCTGCCGCTCCTGCGGGGAACCGGGGAGCTCCTGGCCCTCAAGGGGCGCTCCGCGGCGGACGAGGTGCGCACGGCGCAGAAGAGGCTGAACCGCCTGGGCGCCCGGTCCACCGAGATCGTGACGGCGGGCGCGGAGCTGCTCGAGGAGCCCACCACGGTGGTCCGGGTCCGTCTCTGAGCGGTGCCGCCTGCGGCACGCCGGGTCGGCGGTAGGCTGGGCGGAGTGTGCCACGGGCAGTGCGCCGAGCTCGGCCCCGGGCCGGAGGCGGACTGGTCCGCGGCGCGGCCCCAGCGCCGCTCCCCCACCGGAGCGGCGCTCCCACGGAACGAGTTCGAGACGAACCGGGAAGGTGCGCAGTCAGATGCCGATCGACGACGGCGCGAGAGGTCCGCGGGCCTTCGACGCCGAGTTTCCCCCCGATCCGCTTGATCAATCGATCAGGGTTGTTCCTGACCGGGGTACTCGAGTTTCACGTGAAACGGACGGACAGTTGCCCGCAATGACCACAACGATGGCGGAAGACACTCCGCTGGGGAGGAAACTCGTGGAGGAGACCAGGCGACGCGCCAGGCTGAAGAAGGTCCAGCTGGAGAAGCCCGCCGCAACGCGGGTCTTCACGATCAGCAACCAGAAGGGCGGCGTGGGCAAGACCAGCACGTCGGTGAACATCGCGGTCGCCCTCGCCCGTCAGGGGCAGAACGTCCTCGTGATCGACAACGATCCCCAGGGCAACGCCTCGACCGCACTCGGCGTCGAGCACCACTCCGAGGTCGACAGCACGTACGACGTCCTGATCGACGAGATGCCCATCGCCGAGGCGGTCACGCCGTCCGCGGAGGCGGACCACCTCTGGGTGGTCCCGGCGACCATCGACCTCGCCGGTGCGGAGATCGAGCTCGTGTCCATGGTGGCTCGCGAGCACCGGCTGCGCCGGGCGCTCGAGGCGTACGCGAAGCAGCGCGAGGCCGACGGGTTGGAGCGGCTCGACTACGTTTTCATCGACTGCCCGCCGAGCCTCGGGCTGCTGACCCTCAACGCCTTCGTGGCCGCCACGGAGGTGCTGATCCCCATCCAGTGCGAGTACTACGCGCTCGAGGGACTGAGCCAGCTGCTCAAGAACATCGAGATGATCCAGAAGCACCTCAATCCGGAGCTTTCGGTCTCGACCATCCTGTTGACCATGTACGACGGGCGCACCAATCTGGCCTCCCAGGTGGCGGAGGAGGTCCGGAACCACTTCCCGGACGAGGTCCTGGAGACCATGATCCCGCGCTCGGTGCGCATCTCGGAGGCGCCGAGCTATCAGCAGAGCGTCATCAGCTACGATCCGAGCTCCACCGGGGCCCTGTCCTACCTGGAGGCGGCAGCGGAGATCGCGCAACGATCCCACCGCTGACGGATCCTCTCCCCCACCGGCGCCCGCCTCCCGAAGGAGGCGGGCGCCGCACTGTGTCCACTCGCCGGACGCCGCGCGCGGTGCACTGTTCCACGTGAAACGGCTCGGCGGAACCCTCGACTCCGCTAGAATTGTCCGGATTGCCGGGCGAGGGAGAGGAACACCGTGAGCGAACGACGACGTGGTCTGGGCCGAGGACTGGGGGCGCTCATTCCGAGCGCTCCAGCTCCCGAGAGCACACCGGGGCACAAGGACGACAATCACTCTGCTCCAGATCGTGCATCGCGAACGACGAACAACGGCACTGCTGCTCCCGAGACGACGCCCGACGTTTCACGTGAAACGGAGGACGTCCGAGCCGGTTCCCCCCGCACCGAGGATGATGGAACGGGCGGAACCGACGCGCCCCCTGCCGAGCCGCCGCGGCGGCCGGCGACCGCCGCCCGTGGGCGTTCCGTCAGTCCTTCCGCACGACAGAAGGCCATGAAGTCCCGCATGGACATGGGTGAGGCGCTGCGCAACACGACCCTGGTCAGCCGTCCGTCGGACATGTTCTTCCTCCCCTCCACATCCGGTTCCGAGTCCGGTGCGGCCGCAGAGCCCGCCGAGTCCGGGCACGCAGCGTCGCCGACGTCGCCCTCGCCGCGGCGTACCACGCCGGCGCGTGCGGACGAGGGGTCCGAGACGGCCGAAGCATCCCGGACGGCGACGGACAGAGCCGACGGGGCGGGTCGGACCGCCTCCGAGCCCGAGTCCGAGGAGTACAGCGCGACCGACAGGTCTGCGGAAACCGGTACGGCCGCGGGTGCCGGTTCGGCAACGGCTCCGGCGCCCCCCGTTTCACGTGAATCGGACCAGAAGGCTGCGCGAGTCGAGTCGGAGAACCGGGCCGCTTCGGCGATGAGCTCACAGCGGCCCGCGGATCCTGCTCCCGCGAGGAACGCGAAACCGGAAGCCGACGCCCCGACAGAAGGCGGTTCGCCGGAGTCCGCCGTTTCACGTGGAACGGCTGCTCCGCAACGGCCCCTCACGCCGCCGGCCGAGGCGGCAACCGTCGAGTTCACCGCACGTGACGCCTCGGCACCGGGCATGGACGTTTCACGTGAAACGGTGACCGCGGACCAGGAGCTCGCCACCGTGCCCGGAGCCACGTTCGCCGAGATCCCAGTGACGTCCATCCACCCGAACCGCAAGCAGCCCCGCCAGGTGTTCGACGAGGAAGAGCTCGCCGAGCTCGCGTACTCGATCGGTGAACTGGGTGTGCTTCAGCCCATCGTGGTGAGGCCCACGCGCGAGGACGGCGAGGAGTCGTACGAACTCGTCATGGGTGAGCGGCGCTGGCGGGCCACTCAGCAGGCCGGTCTGCCGACCATTCCAGCGATCGTGCGGGAGACCGCGGACGACGACCTCCTGCGGGACGCCCTGCTGGAGAACCTGCACCGCAGCCAGCTGAACCCTCTGGAAGAGGCCGCCGCGTACCAGCAGCTCCTCGAGGAGTTCGGCACGACGCAGGAGGAGCTCTCCCGGCGGATCGGCCGCTCCCGACCGCAGATCAGCAACACGATCCGCCTGCTCCGGCTGCCGCCGCTGGTGCAGCGGCGAGTCGCCGCCGGCGTGCTCTCCTCCGGCCACGCCCGTGCTCTTCTCGGCCTCGCCGATCCCGCGTCGATGGAGCGGCTCGCGCAGCGCATCGTCGCGGAGGGGCTGTCGGTGCGCGCCACGGAGGAGGCCGTTCAGCTCACGGAGTCGGGGGAGCGCAGACCGCAGCGGAAGGCGGCGCCGTCCGGGGACCACAAGGAGCGGCTGGACTACATCGCGGAGGCGTTCTCCGACCGCCTGGACACCGGCGTCCGGATCGCGCTGGGTGCCCGCAAGGGCAAGATGACGATCGAGTTCGCCTCGGTGGAGGACCTGAACCGGATCATCGAGGTCCTGGACCCGGGCATGGACCGCACCTGAGTTCCCCCGTCCACGACGACGCCCCGATGTTCCACGTGGAACAT
>NZ_JBHVDI010000187.1:0-6356 GCF_042802875.1 Kocuria sp. NPDC057446
GCCCTGCTCGCCGCGACGGTGCTCACGGAGGACGCCGCCACCGCGGCCCGGACCGTGGCCGAGCGGCCCGAGCTGACCGCCGTCACGCGGGGCGGCGACGTGTTCACGGGCGCCAGCGCCTGGGGCGGGGCCGCGGAGGCGGCCGGCGCGCTCGAGACGCGCGCCGCGGCCGAGGCCGCCGAGGCGGAGCGGGCCGGACTGGCCGAGGCCCTGGACCGGGCCCGTGCCGCGTCCCGGGCGGCGGCCGAGGTGCGCGACGCCGCCCGCCGGGCCGCCGAGGAGGCCGCGGCGGCCCTGCGCGGCGCCGAGCGCACGGCGGACCGGGCCGCGGCCGAGCTCTCCCGGGTCCGGGCCGTGCTGGACTCCGCCGAGGCGGAGACCCGGCGCTTCGACGGGCAGGTCGCGGCCGCGCGGCAGCACCTGGCCCGCGAGCAGGAGCGGCTGCGCGAGGCGGCCGGTCGGCTCGAGGCTGCGGAGCAGCACGGCGAGGAGGACACCGAGACCGTCCAGCTCGAGGCCGCCGCCCGACGCGACGCGCTGCACCGGGCCGCCACGGCGGCCCGCACCGCGGAGACGGAGGCCCGGCTCGCCCTGCGCTCGCTCGAGGAGCAGGCCCGTGCCCTGGGCAACCGGGCCGCGTCCCAGGAGCGGGCCGCCGCGGCCGAGCGCCGGGCGCGGGAGGAGGCGGAGCGCCGGGCCCGGCGCCGCCGGATCCAGGCCCGCACCGCGGAGGCGGTGCTCGCCGGCGCCGAGCAGCTGGTCGAACTCGTCGCGGCGTCCGCGGCGGCCGCCGCCGCGGAGCGGGACCGGGCCGAGGCGGTCCGCGCCGGACTGGACGCGGAGCTGACGGACCTGCGCACCACCAACGACCGGCTGACCGCGCGGGTCGCCGAGCTCACCGGCTCCGTGCACCGGGACGAACTCGCCCGCACCGAGCGGCGCGCCCGGATCCAGTCGCTCGAGGACCGCTCCCTCGAGGAGCTGGGACTCACCCCGGACGCGCTCGTGGAGCACTACGGGCCGCACCTGCCGATCCCCGACCCCGACTCCGACGCCGGCCCGGGGGCGCCGCAGGGTGCCGAGCGCGCGGGCGACGTGCCGTCCCCGGCCGAGGAGGGCCAGGACGCCCTGTTCGGCGCCGTGTCCGGCGATCCGGCCGGGGCCCCGGAGGGCGCCCCCTACGTGCGCGCCGAGCAGGAGGCCCGGCTGCGCCGGGCCGAGAAGGAGCTCGCCTCCCTGGGGCGGGTCAACCCCCTGGCGCTGGAGGAGTTCGCGGCCCTCGAGGAGCGCCACCGCTTCCTGGCCGAGCAGCTCGAGGACCTCAAGCGCTCCCGGCAGGACCTGCGCAGCATCATCCGTGACGTCGACGAGCACGTGGAGCGCGTCTTCACGGAGGCCTACGCCGACACCGCCCGGCAGTTCGAGGGCGTCTTCGCCACCCTGTTCCCGGGCGGGGAGGGCCGGCTGCGCCTGACCGACCCCACGGACATGCTCACCACCGGTATCGACGTCGAGGCGCGCCCGGCCGGCAAGAAGATCAAGCGGCTCTCCCTGCTCTCCGGCGGGGAGCGCTCGCTGACGGCGATCGCGCTGCTCGTGGCCATCTTCAAGGCCCGCCCCTCGCCCTTCTACGTCATGGACGAGGTCGAGGCGGCCCTCGACGACCGCAACCTCGGGCGGCTGCTGAGCATCTTCCGCCAGCTGCAGGAGACCTCGCAGCTGATCATCATCACCCACCAGAAGCGGACCATGGAGATCGCCGACGCCCTCTACGGGGTGGCGATGCGCGGGGACGGCGTGACCACCGTCATCGGCCAGCGGCTCGCCGAGCTGCGCTGAGCCGGATCGTGCCGGACCGGGCCGCGCCGCCCGGCACGGACCGGCGCCGCTCCGGCCCGGTGGTCCTCTCGGCCGCTGCCCCCCCCCGCTGCCCCCCCGCCGGCGCTACCGCCCGGCATCGCGCACGGGCGGCGTGCCGGGACGCTCCATCGTGTCCCGGACCGGCAGCCAGGCCACCGCCGCCAGCAGCATGATGGCCCCGGACACCCCGAAGGCCCAGCCGAAGCCCGCGGCGTCGGCGAGCGCACCGGCCACCACGGGGCCGAGGATCTGCCCGGCGTCGGCGCTCATCTGGAAGCGGGCCAGCACCGGACCGCCGGCCCGGTCCGGTCCGATGACGTCGGCCACGGTCGCCTGCTGGCCCGGGTTCAGGGTCCCGGAGCCCATCCCGGCCACGAGCGAGAGGACCACGAACCACGGGACGTCCTGGACCAAGCCCAGCCCCATGGTCGCGACCCCGTTGAGCACCAGTCCGCTGAGCACGAGCGGCCGGCGCCCGAAGCGGTCCGTGAGCCGGCCCGTGATCGGCAGGGTCATCGCGTTTCCCGCGGCGTAGACCGCCAGGGCCAGGCCGGCCACGGCCGGGCCGGCCCCGAGCACGGCGACCGCGAACAGCGGCACGAGCGCCACCCGGATCCCGTGGGCCGTCCACCCGTTGGCGAAGCTCGAGACCAGCGCGGAGCGGTAGGCGCCCACCCGGCGCGCCTCCGCCACCGTCATGACCGGCTGGTGGCGGCGGTCCCCGCCCGCGCCGAGGACCTCGTCCTTGAGCCGGAAGTGCACCACGGCCACCGCCACCAGCAGCGACACCGCGTAGATCAGGAACGGCGCCTGCATCCCGAGGCCGGCGAGCAGGCCGCCGACCACGGGCCCGAGCACCCCGCCCACCAGGAACGCGGAGGCGTAGTAGCCCGAGACCCGTCCGCGCATCCGCGGCGGGGCGAGCCGCACGATCAGCCCCATGGCCGAGATCGTGAACATCACCGAGCCGATCCCCCCGAGGCCCCGGAACAGCAGCAGCTGCCAGTAGGTCTGGGCGAACGCGGTGGCCGCCGAGGACAGCGCGACGATGAGCACCCCGATCACGTACGTCGGGCGCTCGCCGATCCGGTTCAGGATCCGCCCGCCCGCCGGGGCGAAGAGGAGGCGGGCCACGGCGAAGACGCTGATGACGGCCGAGGCGGCGGCCACGCCCACCCCGAAGGTCGTGGCGAACTGGGGGAGCACCGGGGCGACGATGCCGTAGCCGATCGCGATGACGAAGGCGGCGGCGATGAGCACCGTGATCTGCTGGGGGACGCGGTCGCGCTCGGGGGCGGTGGCGGCGGGCTGAACGGGCACCCGTCGAGTCTAGGACCCCGCGCGGCGGGCCGGTCCCACGGCCACGGGCCCGGTCCCGGGCGGTGTGAGAAGCTGGGCGACGTGGATTCGATACCCGTTCTCGCCTACGTCCTCATCGCCGTCGTGGTCCTCGGTCTGCTCGGTCTGGTCCTCCTGCGCGGGCCCAAGGCCCCGCGCGGGGGCTATCCCTCGACCCGGGACCCGGACGACCTCGAGGGCGGTCCCGTGGCGGCCCCCGGGGACCTCGAGCCCGGCACCGCCACGGCCCCGCCCGCCGAGACCCGCCCGGCCCTCGACCGCCCCGAGTCGGCCGCGTCCCGGATGGCGCGCCTGCGCGGACGGCTGGCCCGGTCCAACAACGTCTTCGGCAAGGGCCTGCTGGCCCTGCTCTCGCGCGACCGCATCGACCAGGACGTGTGGGACGAGATCGAGGAGACGCTGCTGCTCGCCGACCTCGGCACGGACTCCGCCATGGCCCTCGTCGAGGCCCTCCAGCGCCGGGTCAAGGTCGAGGGCACCAACGACCCCGCCCACGTCAAGACCATGCTCCGGGAGGAGCTCCTCGCGCTGGTCGACCCCTCGATGGACCGGTCCCTGGCCGTGGACCGGAAGGGGCCCATCCCCGCCGTCGTCCTCGTGGTGGGCGTCAACGGCGTGGGCAAGACCACCACCGTGGGCAAGCTCGCCCGCGTGCTCGTCGCCGAGGAGAAGGACGTGGTGCTCGGCGCCGCGGACACCTTCCGCGCGGCGGCCGCCGACCAGCTCTCCACCTGGGGCGCCCGGGTGGGCGTGCCCACCGTGCGCTCGCAGGTCGAGGGCGCGGACCCCGCCTCCGTGGCCTACGACGCCGTGACCGCCGGCATCGAGCACGAGGTGGACGTCGTGATGATCGACACCGCCGGCCGGCTCCAGAACAAGGCGGGGCTGATGGACCAGCTCGGGAAGATCAAGCGGGTCGTGGAGAAGGCCGCCACCGTCGACGAGGTCCTGCTCGTCATCGACGCGACCACCGGGCAGAACGGCATGACCCAGGCGCGGGTCTTCGCCGAGGTCGTCGACGTCACCGGCATCGTCCTCACCAAGCTGGACGGCACCGCCAAGGGCGGCATCGTGGTCGCCATCCAGAAGAGCCTCGGCGTGCCGGTCAAGCTCATCGGCCTGGGCGAGGGCCCGGACGACCTCGCGCCCTTCGAGCCCGAGAGCTTCGTGGACGCCCTCCTCGACTGATCCGTCCCCCGACCGCCCCACACGCCCGCCGCAGTTTACGTCCGCGTAACCCCTGCGGCGGGCGTGAAACATGTCTGCAACCGCACGCGGCGGCGGGCGAAACATCTCTCTCGGAGACTCGACAGGGAACGGTGAGCACGGGACGGCCCCACGGGGAACGGGTCGGTGGCACCGGTGACCTGACAACCTTCAGAGAGAGGTGCACATCGTGGAAATCACCGCTGGACACGTGTGGACGATCGTCGCGGCAGCCATGGTCTTCTTCATGACCCCCGGGCTGGCCCTGTTCTACGGAGGGATGACCCGCGCCAAGGGCGTCCTGAACATGATGATGATGAGCTTCATCTCCATCGCGTTCGTCTCCGTGGTGTGGGTGCTGTGGGGCTACTCCATGAGCGGCGGGGACCCGCTGCTGGGCGGCGTCACGGGCAGCCCCGTGCCGTCCTTCGCCCTGACCGACATCATGGGCACGGAGGACCTCCTCGGCGCCGCCTACGGCGGGACCTTCGCCATCATCACCGTCGCCCTGATCTCCGGGGCGATCGCCGACCGCGCCCGCTTCGGGGCCTGGGCCGTGTTCGTGCCCGTGTGGGCCACGCTCGTCTACGCCCCCCTGGCCTTCATGGTGTGGGGCGGCGGGCTGCTCACCGAGGACGGCGCCATCGGCTCCGCGCTCGGCGAGGCCATCGACTTCGCGGGCGGGCTCGTGGTGCACATCAACGCCGGCGTGGCCGCGCTGATCCTCATCCTCATCGTCGGCGCCCGCCAGGGCTTCGGCAAGGACCCGAGCCAGCGCCCCCACAACCTGCCGCTCGTGATGCTCGGCGCCGCGATCCTGTGGTTCGGCTGGTTCGGCTTCAACGCCGGCGCCGCGGCCACCGCCGAGCAGGCCGGGCTCATCTGGATCAACACCCTCGTGGCACCGTCGGCCGCCATGCTGGGCTGGCTGCTCACCGAGCGCATCCGCGACAAGCACGCCACCTCGCTGGGCGCCGCCTCCGGCGCCGTGGCCGGGCTCGTGGCCATCACCCCGGCCTGCGCCAACGTCTCCCCGGTCTGGGCGATCGTGATCGGCTTCGTGGCCGGCATCTGCTCCGCGCTGGCCGTGGGTCTCAAGTACCGGCTGCGCATGGACGACTCCCTGGACGTCATCGGCGTGCACCTCGTCTCCGGCATCGTCGGCACCGTGGCCCTGGGCTTCGTGGCGCTGCCCTCCGAGGGCACCGCGGGCCTGTTCTACGGCGGGGGCTTCGGCCTGCTGCTCACCCAGGTGGTCGCGGTGCTCGTCTCGGTCCTGTACTGCGCCGTGCTCACCTTCCTCATCGCCATCGTGATCGACAGGACGATCGGCTTCCGGATCCCGGTGCGGGACGAGATCGACGGCATCGACATCACCCAGCACGCCGAGACCGGCTACGCGCTGGCCGGGGACGCCACGGGCTCCTTCAGCCCCGGCCGGCACACCGCGGGCGAGGACTCCTCGAGCTTCGAGCCCGGCCGCTCCGAGCCCGTGCACAGCTGAGCCGTGCGGCGACCGCCGGCTCATCCCACCCTCACGAAAGGCACCCCTTCCATGAAACTCGTCACCGCGATCGTGCGCCCCGAGAAGTTCAAGGACATCAAGTCCGCCCTCGAGTCCTACGGCGTCCAGGGCATGACCGTCCAGAACGTGCACGGCTACGGGCAGCAGCGCGGGCACACCGAGGTCTACCGCGGCGCGGAGTACACGGTGGACCTGCTCGAGAAGGTCCGGGTCGAGATCCTCGTGGACAACCACCAGGCCACGGACATCGTCGACGTCATCGTCTCCTCCGCCAACACCGGCCGCGCCGGTGACGGCAAGGTCTGGGTCACCGACGTGCACCAGGCCGTGCGCGTGCGCACGGGCGAGCGCGACGAGACGGCGCTCTGAGCCCACCCGTCCCGGCGGCCGGCCCCCTCCACCGGGA
>NZ_JBHVDI010000188.1:0-6333 GCF_042802875.1 Kocuria sp. NPDC057446
CGGGTCGACAGCCTGCTGGCGTTTCCGGGGCCGGGCCGACAGACTGGAGCGGTGCGCACACCTATCTCGACCTACCGACTCCAGATCACCTCCGACCTGACGCTCGACCGCGCGGCGGGGCTCGTGGACTACCTCCACGACCTCGGCGCCGACTGGGTCTACCTGTCGCCGATCCTGCGGGCCGTCGACGGCTCCGACCACGGCTACGACGTCGCGTCCCCCGCCGAGGTGGACCCGGTCCGGGGCGGTGCCGCCGGGCTCAAGGCGCTCGCCGACGCCGCCCACGCCCGCGGCATGGGCGTGCTGGTGGACATCGTCCCCAACCACCAGGGCGTCGCCGCCCCCGAGCAGAACCCCTGGTGGTGGTCGCTGCTCGCGCAGGGCCAGGCCTCGCCGTACGCGAAGGCCTTCGACGTCGAGTGGGCATCCGGCGGCGGCCGGGTGCTGATCCCCGTGCTGGGCGACGGCGACGACGAGCTCGCGCAGCTGCGGGTCGAGGACGGCACGCTGCGCTACTACGACAACGTCTACCCGCTGGCCGAAGGCACCTGGGCGGAGGGCGACGACCCGCAGGACGTCCACGACCGGCAGCACTACGAGCTCGTGAACTGGCGCCGCGGCGACGCCGAGCTCAACTACCGCCGCTTCTTCACCGTCGCCACGCTCGCGGGCGTGCGCGTCGAGGACCCGGAGGTCTTCGAGGAGTCCCACGCCGAGATCAAGCGGTGGATCGACGAGGGCCTCGTCGACGGGCTGCGCATCGACCACCCCGACGGGCTGCGCGACCCACGGCAGTACCTCGAGCAGCTGAAGGAGCTCACGGGCGGCGCCTACGTCGTCGTCGAGAAGATCCTCGAGCCCGGCGAGCGGCTGCCCCGCGACTGGGCCACCGCGGGCACCACCGGCTACGACGCGCTGGGCACGATCGACCGGCTGCTCACCGACCCGGCCGGGGAGTACGCCCTCACGAGCCTGGACGCCCGGCTGCGGGACGGCGAGCCCGTGCACTGGGACGAGCTGATCCACGGCACCAAGCGCGCCATGGCCGACGGCGCGCTGCTGGCCGAGGTCCGGCGCCTCGCCCGCCTCGTGCCCGGGGACGCCGGGCTGGAACGGGCCGTCGCCGAGGACGCGCTGGCGGAGGTCCTCGCGAACTTCCCCGTCTACCGCAGCTACCTGCCCGAGGGCGCCGAGCACCTGCGGTCGGCCCTCGACGCGGCCCGGGAGCAGCGCCCGGACCTCACGGACGCGATCGGCACCCTGGGCGGGCTGCTCGGGGCCGGGGCGACGGACGAGGCCGAGCTCGGCGAGCTCGCCCGCCGCTTCCAGCAGACCTCCGGCATGGTGATGGCCAAGGGCGTCGAGGACACCGCGTTCTACCGCTTCACCCGCCTGACGTCCCTGACCGAGGTGGGCGGCGACCCGTCGCACTTCTCGCTGACGCCCGAGGGGGCGCACGCCGAGCTCGCCCGGCGGGCGGCCGAGGAGCCCCTGGCGATGACGGCGCTGTCCACGCACGACACCAAGCGCTCCGAGGCGGTGCGGGCACGGATCACCGTTCTCGCCGAGTCCGGGGAGCAGTGGGCCGGCGTGGTCGGCACCGTCAAGAAGCTCGCCGGGGAGGCCGGCGCCCTCGTGGGCGACGGTCCGCTCGTGAACCTCGTGCTCCAGGCCGTGGTGGGCGCCTGGCCCGTCTCGCAGGAGCGGGTGCTGGACTACGCCCTCAAGGCCGCCCGCGAGGCCGGCAACTCCACCGCCTGGGTCGACGGGGACGCCGAGTTCGAGCAGCGGCTCACCCGGTTCGTCGAACTGGTCTTCCACGACCCGCAGATGCGGGCCGTCGTCGAGGGCTTCGCCGAGCACGTCACCCCGGCCGGCTGGGCGAACGGGCTCGCCGCCAAGCTCGTGCAGCTGACGATGCCGGGCGTCCCGGACGTCTACCAGGGCTCCGAGCTGTGGGCGGAGTCCCTCGTGGACCCGGACAACCGTCGTCCCGTCGACTTCGGGGAGCGGGCCGCCCGGCTCGCCCGCCTGGACACCCCGGTGGGCGGCACCGCCGACGGGATCCCCGCCGTGGGACCGGACGCCGCCGCCAAGCTGCTCGTCACCAGCCGCGCCCTGCGGCTGCGCCGGGACCATCCCGAGCTGTTCACCGGCTACACCCCGCTCACCGCGTCCGGTCCCCTGGCCGGGCACGTGTTCGCGTTCGATCGCGGCGGCGCCGTGACCGTGGCCACCCGTCTGCCCCTCGGCCTCGCCGCCGCCGGCGGCTTCGACGGCGAGACCCTCGAGCTGCCCCCGGGCGACTACGACGACGTGCTGACCCGCCGCCGGCACACGGGCACCGTGGAACTGACCCGGCTGCTGGCCGACTACCCCGTGGCGCTGCTGCGCCGGAAGGACTCCTGACCTCCATGAACACCCGCGAGAACCTGAACCGCTTCGACGTCTGGGCCCCGCACGCCAGGACGGTGACCGTGCGGATCGAGGGCGAGGAGCACGAGATGATCCCCGCCGCGGCCCTGGCCGAGGACTCCCCGGCCGGCACCGCCGCGCGCCGCGACGGCTGGTGGACCCTTCCGGACGGCGCCGACGTCCCCGACGGCACCGTGCGCTACGGGTACCTCCTGGGCAAGACCTTCGACGAGGGCACGGCGCAGGAACGCTCCCAGGTCTCGGACGTGCTGCCGGACCCGCGCTCCCGCCGCCAGCCCCAGGGCGTGCACGACCTCTCCTGCACCTTCGACCCCTCCGCGCACCGGTGGGGGGACGGCGCGTGGACGGGGCGCACGCTGGCCGGGTCCGTGATCTACGAGCTGCACCCCGGCACGTTCACCCCGGAGGGCACCCTCGACTCGGCGGTCGAGCGGCTCGACCACCTCGCCGGGCTCGGCGTGGACTTCGTGGAGCTGCTGCCCGTCAACGGCTTCAACGGCGAGCACAACTGGGGCTACGACGGCGTCCTCTGGTACACCGTGGACGAGTCCTACGGCGGGCCGGCCGCCTACCAGCGCTTCGTGGACGCGTGCCACCAGCGCGGGATCGGCGTGATCCAGGACGTGGTCTACAACCACCTGGGCCCGTCCGGGAACTATCTGCCCCTGTTCGCCGACTACTTCAAGCCGGGCTCCAGCACCTGGGGCGATCTCATCAACCTGGACGGCTGGGGCTCGGACGGCGTGCGGGACTACATCCTCGACAACGTGGAGATGTGGCTGCGCGACTACCACGTGGACGGGTTCCGCCTCGACGCCGTGCACGCCCTGCAGGACCACCGGGCCGTGCACATCCTCGAGGAGATCGCCGAGCTCGTGGAGCGCGTGGGCGTGGAGACCGGCAAGCCCCTGTTCACCGTCGCGGAGTCCGACCTCAACGACCACCGGATGATCACGCCGACCACGTCCAACGGCCTCGGCATGACCGGGCAGTGGCTCGACGACTTCCACCACGCCGCGCACGTCGCCCTCACCGGGGAGACGCAGGGCTACTACGCCGACTTCGCCGCCCTCGGGACCCTCGACAAGGTCATGCGGGACGCGTTCTACCACGACGGCACCATGTCGGTCTTCCGCGGCCGCCACCACGGCCGGCCGGTCGACAAGCAGCGGGTGCGCCCGTGGCAGTTCGTCACGTGCATCCAGAACCACGACCAGATCGGCAACCGCGCCGCGGGGGACCGGATCAGCGCGAGCCTCACCCCGGACCAGCTCGTGCTGGGCGCCACGGTGCTGCTCACCCAGCCGTTCACCCCCATGCTGTTCATGGGGGAGGAGTGGGGCGCGTCCACGCCGTGGCAGTTCTTCACCGCCCACCCCGAGCCCGAGCTCGGGGAGGCCGTGGCGAAGGGCCGCAAGGCGGAGTTCGCGTCCATGGGCTGGGACGAGGACACCGTCCCGGACCCCCAGGACCCCAGCACGTTCACGAACTCGAAGCTCGACTGGGACGAGCTCGGCCGCGACGGTCACGCCCGGGTGCTGACCGCCTACCGCGAGCTCATCGCGCTGCGGCGCGCCGTGCCCGAGCTCACCGACCCCCGCTTCGACACCATCGGCACCGACCTCGACGAGGACGCCCGCTGGTTCGTGCTGCGCCGGGCCACGGCCCCGGGCTCCGCCCACGGGGTCGCGGTGCTGCTGAACTTCGGCGCCGAGCCCGCCCGGGTGCCGTTCCCCGGCAGCCCGGACGCTGAGGTGCTCTTCCGCTCGGGCGACGTGCGGCTGGACGCGGGGACCGGCGGCGCCGTCGCCGCGCTGCCCGCCCACGGCGCCGCCGTGGTGCGGTACTGAGCGCCCGCCGTCCCCCGACCGACCTCCCCGATCCCCGAAAGGCCGCCGTGCGCACCTACGGACCCGACGTCCCCTACCTCCCGGCCGACGACCGGTACGAGACCATGCCCTACCGCCGCGTGGGCGAGTCCGGGCTGAAGCTGCCCGTGATCTCGCTCGGGCTGTGGCACAACTTCGGCGACGACAAGCCGCTCGCCACCCAGCGCGCCACCCTGCGCCGGGCCTTCGACCTCGGCGTGACCCACTTCGACCTCGCCAACAACTACGGCCCGCCGGCCGGCGCCGCGGAGCTGAACTTCGGCCGGATCCTGGCGCAGGACCTCGCGCCGTACCGGGACGAGCTCGTGATCTCCTCGAAGGCCGGCTGGACCATGGGCCCGGGCCCCTACCACTTCGGCGGCTCCCGAAAGTACCTCGTGTCCTCCCTGGACCAGTCCCTGCAGCGGATGGGCCTGGACCACGTCGACATCTTCTACCACCACCGCCCGGACCCGGACACCCCGCTCGAGGAGACGATGCGGGCCCTCGACCACATCGTGCGCTCCGGACGGGCCCTGTACGTGGGGATCTCCTCCTACAACGCCGAGCTGACCCTGCGCGCCCAGCAGCTCATGCGGGAGCTCGGCACCCCGCTGCTGATCCACCAGCCCTCCTACTCGATGCTCAACCGGTGGATCGAGTCCCCCGGCCCGTCGGGCACCTCCCTGCTCGGTGCCCTGACGGAGACGGGGATGGGCTCCATCGTGTTCTCCCCCCTGGCCCAGGGCATGCTCACCGACCGGTACCTGGACGGGGTCCCGGAGGGCTCGCGGGCCGCCGCGGAGAAGTCCCTGGACCCGCAGTGGCTGAGCGACCAGACCCTGGAGAAGGTCCGCGGCCTGCACGAGATCGCCGTCGCGCGCGGCCAGAGCCTGGCGCAGATGGCGATCGCGTGGGTGCTGCGCGAGCAGGCCGACGGCCAGGTCACCACCGCGCTGGTGGGGGCCTCCTCGCCGCAGCAGCTCGAGGACAGCGTGGGCGCCGTGCACCACCTCGAGTTCACGGCCGAGGAGCTGGAGGCCATCGACCGGCTGGCCACCGACTCCGGCATCAACATCTGGGCGGGCGCCCGCGACTCCAAGACCGCGTGAGCGCCGGGGCCCGGTAGCCGTGGAGGCCTCGCAGTACCTCGCCCTGCTCGGGCTGTGGATCGCCGGGATCGTCGCCCCCGGCCCGGACGTCCTGGTGATCCTGCGCAACGCGTCGCTGGGCTCCCGGGCGGCCGGGGTGCTCACAGCGGTCGGCGTGATGACCGGCAACCTCGTGTGGATCACGCTCTCCCTCACCGGGGTGACCGTCCTCATCGGGCAGGCGGACACGGCTCAGCGGATCATCCAGGTGGCCGGGGCGCTGTTCCTCGGCTGGCTCGGGGTGAGCGGGATCCGGGGCGGTCTCGCCGCGCGGGCCGCGCCGGACCGGGTGCCGAGCGTCGCCGCCGGCGGGCCCGCGACGGTCCCGGAGGAGTTCCCCTCCTCACCGGGCCGGGCCGTCACCCCCGGGCGCGGCTTCGTGCTCGGGCTCGTGACCAACCTCTCGAACGCGAAGGCCATCGTCTTCTTCGTGGCGCTGTTCGCCAACGTGGTCCCGGCCGGGGCGCTGTGGTGGGAGACCGTCCTGGTCTTCGCGCTGCTCGTGGTGGTGGGCCTGGCCTGGTTCACCGCCGTGGCGTGGCTCGGCTCGGTGCAGCGGCTGGCCGCGGGCTTCCGACGGCACGGCGCCGCCGTGGAGCTGGGCGCCGGCGCGCTGTTCCTGGTGCTCGCCCTGGGTCTGCTCGTCAGCGCGCTCTGAGCCCCACCGACAGGGCCCGTTCCCGGCGGGCACTAGACTGGGGCGCTGGGTCCTGCCCGGCCGGGCGCCGGGCGCCCGTGCGGGTGTCCGCCCGGCGTGCGCCGGGAACTCGACCCAGACGACCAGACGAAGGAGTCCCGTGTCCCACCATCCCATTCGCGTGGCCGTTGCCGGTGTCGGCAACTGCGCCTCGTCGCTGATCCAGGGCGTGCACTTCTAC
>NZ_JBHVDI010000189.1:0-6308 GCF_042802875.1 Kocuria sp. NPDC057446
GGCGTAGAGCCCGCCCAGGGAGGGGACGTCGTCGAGGACCACGATCTCGTGCCGGTCGCCGTCCATGCTCACGCCCCCACCAGGTTCTGGCCGCACACGCGCAGCGTCTGTCCGTTGACGCCACCGGCGGCGTCCGAGGCGAGGAACAGCACGGCCTGGGCCACGTCCTCCGGCAGCCCGCCCTGCTGCAGGGAGTTCAGCCGGCGCGCGACCTGGCGGCGGGCCGCCGGCATCCGGGCGGTCATCTCCGTCTCGATGAACCCGGGGGCCACGGCGTTGATGCTGCCGCCGCGGCGGGCCAGCAGGGGCGCGGTGGCGGCGACCATCCCGATCACCCCGGCCTTCGAGGCGGCGTAGTTGGTCTGGCCGCGGTTGCCCGCGACCCCGCTCGTGGAGGCCAGGGAGACGATGCGCGGAGCCTCACCGAGGCCCGCGCCCGCCAGGAGCTGCTCGTTCATCCGCAGCTGCGACTCGAGGTTCACTGCCAGCACCGGGGCCCAGCGGGACTCGTCCATGTTGGCGAGCAGCTTGTCCCGGGTGATCCCGGCGTTGTGCACCACCACGTCCAGGTGCCCGAAGCGCTCGCGGGCGAGCCCGAGGATCTTGTCCCCGGCGTGCTCGTCCGTGATGTCGAGCTGGAGGGCCACGGCGTGGATCTCGTTGGCCAGCGCGGCCAGGGGCTCGCCCGCGCCCGGGACGTCCACGACGACGACGCGCGCGCCGGCGCCGGCGAGCGTGCGGGCGATCTGCGCGCCGATGCCGCGGGCCGAGCCGGTGACGGCGGCGACCTTGCCCCGCAGGGGGGCCTCCCAGTCCGTGGGCAGGGCCCCGGCGTCGTCGCCGACCGTCACGAACTGCCCGGAGACGAAGGCGCTGCGCCCGGAGAGCAGGAACCGCAGGGCCCCGAGCGCGCTCGGGGCTTCGGGGGCGACGCCCTCGGCGAGCAGCACGCCGTTGGCGGTGGCCCCGCCGCGCATCTCCTGGGCCGTGGAGCGCAGGAGGCCGACGACCGCCTGGCGGGCCGCGGCGACGGCCGGGTCGAGGGGCTCCGCGGCCGCGGGCGTCGCCGAGGCCGCGCCCGTGCCGATGCCCGGGGCGGGCCGGGACACGGTGAGCACGCGGCCGCCGGGGGCGAGCGAGCGCAGCGCAGCGCCCAGGCCGAGCGCGGGCTCGGCCAGGTCGGCGGGCCGGGCCAGCTCGGTCAGGGCCAGCACGACCGCCCCGAACCGGTGGACGTCGTCGGCGTGGCGCCGCACGTCGAGGTCCCAGCCCAGCAGGGCCGTGGCGATCCGGTCCGCCTCCTCGCCGCGTCCCAGCACGAGGACGGGGCCGGGCACGAGCGGGTCCCCGGCGCGGTGGCGGCGCAGCCGGGCGGGCGCGGGCAGGCCGAGCTGCCGGGCGAGCCGGCCGCCGGGGCCGGAGCTGACGAGGTCGAGATAGGTGTCTGCCATGAGGGTGGGGGTCCTTGCTGTGCGGATCGGTGGGCGGGCGGGGTGCAGGTCAGCGGGCCTCGAGGACCGCGGTGACGCCGAGGCCGCCGGCCGCGCAGACCGAGATGAGCCCGCGCGCGGGGCGGCCGGTCTCGTCGGCGCGCTCGCGCAGCAGCTTGGCGAGGGTGCCCACGATGCGCCCGCCGGTCGCGGCGAAGGGGTGGCCGGCCGCGAGGGAGGAGCCCGTGACGTTGAGCCGGCTCCGGTCCACGGTGCCGAAGGCCCCGCCCAGGCCCAGCCGCTCGCGGCCGAACTGCTCGTCCTCCCAAGCCGCGAGGGTCGCCAGCACGGTCGCGGCGAACGCCTCGTGGATCTCCACGAAGTCGAAGTCGCCGAGGGCCAGGCCCTGGCGGGCCAGCAGGCGGGGGACGGCGTAGGCACCGGCCATCAGCAGGCCCTCGTCGCCGTGCACGAAGTCGACGGCGGCCGCCTCGACGTCCACGACGTCGGCGAGCACGGGCAGGGAGCGCTCGGCGGCCCAGTCCTCGGAGGCCAGCAGCACGGTCGAGGCGCCGTCGGTGAGGGGCGTGGAGTTGCCGGCCGTCATCGTGGCCTCGGCGTCCAGGGATCTGCCGAACACCGGCTTGAGCCCGGCGAGCTTCTCGACGGAGCTGTCCGGGCGGAGGTTGTTGTCCCGGGACAGGCCGCGGAAGGAGGTGACGAGGTCGTCGAAGAACCCGCGCTCGTAGGCGGCCGCGAGATGGCGGTGGCTCGCGGCGGCGAACTCGTCCTGGGCCTCGCGGGTGATGCCCCAGCGGGCGGTGGTGAGCGCCTGGTGCTCGCCCATGGACAGGCCGGTGCGCGGCTCGCCCGTGCCGGGGGCCACCGGCTTGAGATCGGCCGGGCGCAGCCCGGCGAGGGCCTTGAGCTTCTGCGGGGTGCTCTTGGCCCGGTTGAGCTCGAGCAGGGTCCGGCGCAGCCGCTCGCTCACCACCACGGGCGCGTCCGAGGCGGAGTCGACGCCGCCGGCCACGGCCGAGTCGATCTGGCCGAGCCGGATCTTGTTGACCAGCGTGGAGACGGCCTCCATGCCCGTGGCGCAGGCCTGCTGCACGTCGAAGGCGGGGGTCCGCGGGTCCAGGACCGAGCCGAGCACGGACTCGCGCGTGAGGTTGAAGTCCTTGGGGTGCTTCAGCACGGCGCCGGCGGCGACCTCGCCGATCCGCTCCCCGGCCAGGCCGTAGCGGGCGGCCAGGCCGTCCAGGGCGGCGGTGAGCATGTCCTGGTTGCCGGCGTTGGCGTAGGCGCCGTGCGCCCGGGCGAAGGGGATGCGGTTGGCGCCGACCACGACGGCACGGCGGGCCACGCCGGTCCGTCCGGCGCCGCTGGGGGTGGTGTGCTCGGCGGTGGGCTCGACGGTCTGCTCGGGGGTGGACTCGCTCACAGGGAACTCCTCGGTGCTGTTGTGATGATGGTCACGTCATGGACGACAATACCTGATACTCTGGGTATCGTGAAACAGGTCGACGCCACTGACTCCTCCGCCCCGGGCGGCACGCCCGCCACGGACGGCCGCTCCTCCCGCTGGGCCCGGCACCGCGCGCAGCGGCGGATCGAGCTGATCCGCACGGCCCGCGGCGCCGTGGACGAGCTCGGCGCCCAGGCGTCCATGGAGGAGATCGCCACGGCGTGCCAGACCTCGAAGTCCGTCTACTACCGGTACTTCGGGGACAAGGCCGGGCTGCAGCGGGCGGTCGGCGAGTACACCGTGACGCGGATGCGCGACCGCCTCGAGGAGGCGGCCCGCGCGGCCGGCTCCTTCGAGGACTCGGTCGAGGCGATGGTCGCCGAGTACCTGCTGAGCATCGAGCGCTCGGCGTCGGTGTACCGCTTCGTCGTGGCCCTCTCCCCCGACACCGGACGCTCCCGGCGCGACCGGCACCGCGCCGAGCGGACCCGCGGCGAGCGCGCCGGCAAGGAGGACGACCCGGCCGAGGACGGCGGCGAGCGCTGGCTGATCCAGGAGTTCACCGAGTCCGTCAGCGGGCTGCTCGCCGAGGCCCACGTGCGCCACACCCCCGCCGAGCGCCGGCTGGAGGAGCCGGTGCTCAGCTACTGGGCCGCGTCCACGATCGGCATGGTGCGCGGTGCCGGCGAGGCGTGGATGAACACCCCCGAGAGCACCGTGCGCCCGTCCCGCGAGCGGATGACGGAGCTGATCGTGGGCTGGGCCGTCGACGGCCTGCGCCCGCCCGGGGCGCCCGTGCCGGAGCAGCCGCCCGGCTGAGACCACCCGGGCCGGCACGGACCCCGGCCGGCCCCGACCACCCCGTGACCGCACCGGCCACCGCCGGTCATCCACGACAGGAGCGAACATGACCACCACCGTCGACCGACCGAGCCCCGCCGGCCCCGGAGCCGGCCCCACCACCGGCTCCGCCGCCGGCTCCACCGCCGTGGACGGGACGGAGATCCCCGCCCCCGCCGTGGACGTCGCGGCCCTCGGCGAGCTGCTGCTGGGGCGGTGGGCCGAGGTCCGGCGCGAGACCCGCCGGATGCTGCTCGACGAGCGGCTGCACCAGCAGCCGGGTCTCACCCACCACGAGCACCGCGAGCGCGTGCTGGGCCAGCTGCACCTGCTGGTGGAGCACGGCGCGATGAGCCGCGGCCTGCCGGAGGAGTACGGCGGGCAGAACGACCCGGGCGCCAACGTCTCGGGCTTCGAGGAGCTGCTGCTCGGGGACCCCTCGATGCAGATCAAGGCCGGGGTGCAGTGGGGCCTGTTCGGCTCCGCGGTGCTCAACCTCGGCACCGAGGAGCACCACCGGCGCTGGCTCGCGGACATCCGGGACCTGCGGATCCCGGGCGTGTTCGCGATGACCGAGATCGGCCACGGCTCCGACGTCGCCTCGATCGGCACCACCGCCACGTACGACCCCGCCACGGAGGAGTTCGAGATCCACACGCCCTTCGCGGCGGCGTGGAAGGACTACCTCGGCAACGCCGCCGTGCACGGGCGCGCCGCCGTGGTCTTCGCCCAGCTCGTCACCCTCGGCGTGAACCACGGTGTGCACGCCTTCTGGGTGGACCTGCGGGACGAGGACGGGAACTTCCTGCCCGGGGTGGGCGGCGAGGACGACGGCCACAAGGGCGGGCTCAACGGCATCGACAACGGCCGGCTGCACTTCACCCGGGTGCGGGTCCCGCGCACGCACCTGCTGGACAAGTACGGCGCCGTGGCCGCGGACGGGACCTACAGCTCGCCCATCGCGAGCCCGGGCCGCCGGTTCTTCACGATGATCGGCACCCTCGTGCAGGGCCGGGTCTCCCTCGACGGCGCGGCGGTCCTGGCGAACAAGGCCGCGCTGACCATCGCGATCCGCTACGGCAGCGAGCGCCGCCAGTTCAACGCGTCCTCCGACGTGCAGGAGGAGGTGCTGCTGGACTACCAGCAGCACCAGCGGCGGCTGCTGCCGCGCCTGGCGGAGACCTACGCGATGCACTTCGCCCACCAGGAGCTGCTGCACAAGTACGACGACGTCTTCTCCGGCCGCGAGGACACCGACGAGAACCGCCAGGACCTCGAGACCCTCGCCGCGGCGCTGAAGGCGCTGTCCACCTGGAGCGCCCTCGACACGGTCCAGGAGTGCCGCGAGGCCTGCGGCGGCGCGGGCTTCCTGACCAGGAACCGGCTCACCGCCCTGCGCCACGACCTGGACGTCTACGCGACGTTCGAGGGCGACAACACCGTGCTGCTCCAGCTCGTGGCCAAGCGGCTGCTGTCCGACTGGGCGGACGAGTTCAAGCAGGTCGACATGGGCGTGATGGCCCGCTACGTGGCGGGCCGGGCCACCGAGGCCACGTACCACCGGTCCGGGCTGCGCAAGCTCGGCCAGGCCTTCCGGGACACCGGGGACGTGCGCCGCTCGGTGAACGCCCTGCGCGAGGAGTCCGCGCAGCGCTCGCTGCTCACGGACCGGGTGGAGACGATGGTCGCGGAGATCGCCGAGAACCTGCGGCCCAGCGCCAAGCTCCCCCGCGCCGAGGCCGCGGCGCTGTTCAACGAGAACCAGCACAGGATCATCGCCGCGGCGCGCGCCCACGCGGAGCTGCTGCAGTGGGAGGCCTTCACCCGCGGCCTGGAGCAGGTCGAGGACCCGGGCACCCGCACGGTGCTCACCTGGCTGCGCGACGTCTTCGGGCTGCGGCTGATCGAGAAGAACCTCGCGTGGTACCTCTCCTACGGCCGGCTCTCCATGCGGCGCGGGCGCAGCCTCGACGAGTACGTCGACCGGCTGCTGGCCCGCCTGCGCCCGCACGCGCTGGACCTCGTGGCGGCGTTCGAGCTGGAGCCGGAGCACCTGCGGGCCGAGATCGCCACCGGGATCGAGGCGCGGCGCCAGAAGGAGGCGGCCGAGCACTACCGGCGGCTGCGCGCCTCGGGCAGCGCCCCGGTCAAGGAGCGGGCCCCGCGCAAGGAGAACGCCACGTCCGCCGCGGGCGCCCCCGGGGAGAAGGCCCCGGAGGAGGCGAAGAAGGAGCGCCGGGCCGAGCGGCAGGCGGAGCGGCGCACCGAGCGCCGGGCCGAGCGCACGCACGAGCGCCGACTCGAGCTCAAGCCGCGGAAGCTGGCGGCGCAGCGCGCGGCGGTCTCCGGCGCGGCAGAGGAGGACCCGGCCGCCGAGCCGACCGGCAAGCGTGCCGGGAGGCCGACGGGGAAGCAGGCGGGGAAGCGCGCCGGGAAGCAGACCGGGAAGCAGACGGGGAAGCGCGCCGGGAAGCCGGCCCCGGAGTCCGCCGGCGGCCCGGACCGAGCGGCCGGTGCCCCGCCGGCGCAGGACACCGCCGTGACGCAGGACGCCTGACCCGCCGCCGGAT
>NZ_JBHVDI010000190.1:0-6267 GCF_042802875.1 Kocuria sp. NPDC057446
TGGTTCAGCACCACGGGCCCGCCGCTGGGGTCGCCGAGCTCCCGGTCTCCTGGCGCGCCGAGCGCTCGGAGCCGGGACGGTCGTCAGCTCCGGCCGGAGTCCTTGTCGGCGTTCTTGCCGGTGTTGTTCTTGCCGGTGTCGTTCTTGCCGGTGTCGTCCGAGGAGTAGTCGAGGTGCTCGTGCTCGAGACGCAGCTTGCGGCCCTGGTCGACGAGCTTCTCCTCCTTCTTCTCCTTCTTGTCGACCTGGCGGGTGTCGCGCGGCGGGAGCTGGATGGACTCCTCGGCCTTGATCCCGCCCTGGAGCTGGCGTCCGCGCTCGACCTCGGCGTCGATCTCCGCGCCCAGCAGCAGCACGTTGTTGATGATCCACAGGCCGAGCAGCAGGATGATGACGGAGCCGATGATGCCGTAGGTGGCGTTGTAGGACGCGAAGTTGGTCACGTACCAGGTGAATCCGGCTGCGGCCACGGCCGCCACGACCAGCGCGACGATGGAGCCCATGCTGATCCAGCGGAACTTGGGCTGCTGCACATTGGGGGTGAAGTAGTAGAGCACCGCGATGAGGAGGACCGCGAGGATCACGACCACCGGCCACTTGGCGATGTTCCACACCGTCACGGCCGTGGTGCCGAGGCCGACGAGGTCGCCGACCCACTGGGCGATGCCGCCGGAGATCAGCACCATGAGCATGATCAGCACCACGATGAGCACCAGCATGAGGGTCACGAGGATGTTCATCGGCCGCAGCTTCCAGACGGGCCGGCCCTCCTCCACCTCGTAGATCCGGTTCATGGCCCGGCCGAAGGCGCCCGTGTAGCCCGAGGCGGTCCACAGCGCGCCGACGATGCCGGTGAGCAGGGCGAGCCCGGCGCCGGTGCCGGTGGTGAGGTTGTTGATGGGCTCCTCCAGCAGCGTCACGAGCTCGGGCGGCGCGGCGCCCTCGAGGAAGCCCGTGATCGCCTGGGTGGTGGCCTGCCCCTGACCGAAGACGCCGAGCAGGGACACGATGGCGAGCAGCGCGGGGAAGATGGAGAGCACCGCGAAGTACGTCAGCGACGCGGCGAGGTCGGTGCAGTCGTCCTTGGAGAACTCGGACAGCGCGCGCTTGGCGACGTAGCCCCACGAGGGCTTGCTCATCTCGGTGGGGCTGTCCGGCTTGCGCGGGTCCTCCGGGTCGGGTGCGGTGCGCTCCTTGGAGCGGCTGTCCTGACTGGTGTCCTGGGCCATGCTGCGTCCTTCGCGGTCGGCCGCCGGATGCGGTGCACGAGCTCCGCATCCGGCGGCGGGGCGTGTGGGGGATGTCTCGTGGATCAGTGTACTGACGAATTGGCCCCGTGAGGGACAATGGAGGCGGCGGACCACCGGCCCGCCGCCCACCGCACCCCACCAGGAGGTCCTCCGTGCCCACCACTCGGCGCACCGTGTCCGCGGAGGTCGACTTCGTGTCGGAGACCGACCACCTGGCGGTGTTCTCCCTGGCGGCCGCCCGTCCCGGGGACCGCGCCCGCCCCGACGAGCGGCTGAGCCTGCACGTCGACGGGGCCGAGGTCCCGCTCGAGGAGGCGGAGGACCTGCACGGGACGCGGCTGCACCTGGCGCGGGTGCCGGGCGGCGCGCGGTGCACGGTCGCCTACGCCCTGGAACTGGTCGGTCCGGCGGCTCCGCCGCCGCCGGGGGAGTCCGTCGACGTCGTCCGCTACACCCGGCCCAGCCGCTTCTGCCCGTTCGACGAGATGGCCGGCACCCCCGACGCCCTCTTCCCCGGGGCCCGCGGCGGCGGCTACGGGACGCTCCAGCGGGTGCGGGACTGGGTGCACGAGCACCTGGACTACGTGGCCGGCTCCTCCACGGCCACCGACACCGCCGTGCACACGTTCCTCACCCGGCAGGGGGTGTGCCGGGACTACGCGCACCTGCTGATCACCCTGCTGCGGGGCCTGGGGGTGCCGGCGCGGCTCGTGTCGGTCTACGCTCCCGGGCTGAGCCCCATGGACTTCCACGCGGTGGTCGAGGCGTGGCACGACGGCGCCTGGTACGTCCTCGACGCCACCGGGCTGGCCCCGCGCACCGAGTTCGTGCGCATCGCCACGGGAGCGGACGCCTCCGAGACGGCGTTCCTGACCACGCTCGAGGGAGAGATCACGCTGGGGGAGATGCGGGTGTCCGCGGAGTCCACCGCGTCCGCGCCGGAGGATCCGGACGCCCGGGTCGTCCTCCCGCTGTAGGACCGCCCGTGGGCCGGGTCAGAGGTCGTTGACGGCTGCCCGCAGCCGGTCGGCGAGGCGGGTGAGGATGCGCAGCTCCTCCGGGTCCAGGCCCGCGGACATCAGCTCGTGGACGTGCACCCGGAACTGCTCGGCGATCTGCACCTGCATCTGCCGGCCCCGCTCGGTGAGCCGGATCCGCAACCCTCGCAGGTCCTGCGGGTCCTGCCAGCGGTGCACCAGCCCCTTGAGCTCGAGGCGCTCGAGCATCCTGCTGAGGCTGGACTGGGTCAGCAGCACGTACTCGTTGAGCTCGTTGAGACGCATGCCGGTCTCGTCGGCGCGGGAGAGGTTGAACAGGACGTCGTACTCGCGGGCGGAGAGCTCCGCGAACTCGGGTTGGCGCTGGAGACGCCGCATGACCGTCACCTGGGCCCTGAAGAGGGCCTCCCAGGCGTCGGCGCTGTTCTGCACACGATCTGTTTCTCTGCGGGTCACAGGACAATGCTACGGCGCGGTTACATGGGCGCACCGGTCGCGGGTGTCCCCCTTTTCGGGGGGTGCCGCGCCGGGGGCCCCGGTGCGCCGCCCGCACCGGGGCGGGGATCCTCGGTGTGACCAGCGGCGATGATACCGCCCTCCCGTCCGTGCGGCGGACGCGGAGAACCTCCTCCACAGTATTTTCAGAAGCAAATGTCCACGAAAGAGCGCACGGTGACGGATGTCACGCCCGGCGCGGTCCTCCGGCCGCCCGCGGCTCCGCGGCCAGCGCCGTGATCCGCTCCTCCCGTCGCCGGTGCCGATCCTCCCGGCGGGCCTCCACGAGCCGGTACAGCACCGGCACGAGCACCAGGGTGAGCAGGGTGGAGGAGATCAGCCCGCCGATCACCACCACGGCCAGCGGCTGGGAGATGAAGCTGCCCTGGCCGGTGATGCCCAGGGCCATGGGCGTCATGGCCAGGATGGTGGCCAGCGCCGTCATGAGGATGGGCCGCAGCCGGCGGGTCGCCCCCTTCTCGATGGCCTCCTGCAGGGCCATGCGGTGTTCCCGGCCCCGGTACTGGTTGATGAGGTCGATCAGCACGACCGCGTTGGTCACCACGATGCCCACGAGCATCAGCGCCCCCACCAGTGACGCGAGCCCCAGCGGCACGCCGGAGGCCAGCAGCGCGAGCACGGCGCCGGTCGCGGCGAACGGGATCGAGACGAGCAGGATCAGCGGCTGGACGAGCGACTTGAAGGTCGCCACCAGCACCACGTAGACGATCGCGATCGCGGCGAGCACGGCGAGCCCCAGTTGCCGGAACGTGCTCTCCTGCTCCGTGGCGGCTCCGCCCAGCTCGGCCGAGGCGCCCTGCGGGAGGTCCAGGCCCGCCAGCGCGTCCCGGACGTCGGCGCTCGTGGCGCCGAGGTCGGCGCCGCCCGGGGTGACGGCCACGGTGGCGGTGCGCTGGTCGTTGCTCGAGGTGATGGTCTCGACCGTGAGAGCCTCCTCGACCTCGGCCAGCTCGTCGAGCCGGACCGTCCCGTCCGCCACCGGCACGGGCAGGGACCGCAGCGCGTCGACGTCCTCGACGGCGCGGCCCTCGCCGATGGTCACGGCCACCGAGTCGGCATCCAGGTCGATGGACCCGGCGGGGAGGGGGTTGACGGTGCCGGCGAGCGTCCCCGTGACCTGCTCCTCGCTCAGCCCGCGGCCGGCGGCGGCCGCCCGGTCGACGGTGACCACGACGGTGGGCTGGGTGGCCGCGAGGTTGCTCGTGACCTGCCCGGCGGACTCGAGCTCCCGCACGGCCCGCACCACGGCGTCGTCGGCCTCCGCCAGCGTGGCCTGGTCCGGGGCGCTGACGGAGATCTCCACGTCGTTGCTCGTGAACCCCTGGGCGCCCTGCACGGAGAACTCCCCGGCGCCGTCCAGGCGGTCGAGGCGCTCGCCGACGGTGCGGCGCAGCCGCTCCTGGTCCACCGCGGCGTCCGTCGTCACGGAGAAGGTGGCGCTGTTGGTGCCGCTGCCGGGCAGGAACGCGGAGAAGCCGCCGCCGGGCCCCATGGTGACCTGGACGTCCTCGATGCCCTCGGTCCGGTCGAGCACCTCCTCGGCGCGGCCCGCCTGTTCGGAGGTCACGGCGAGCGCGGTGCCGGGCGGCAGGTCCTGCTCGATCGTCATGGTGTTCTGCCCCGTGTCCCCGAGCAGGTTGGTGGGCAGCACCGGGAGCAGGGCGGCCGTGCCGCCGAGGACCAGGACGCTCACCCCGAGGGTGGCCCACGGGTGGCGCTGCGTGCCGCGCAGCACCGGGAGGTACCCCTGGGCCAGCCGGGGCGGCGTCCCGGCCGCGGCGTCGGTCGCGCCGTCGGCCCAGGGTGCGGAGCGCCCCTCCGGTGCCCGGTGGGACCGCCGGGCGAGGCGGGGGTCCCGCAGGAACCAGTAGGCCAGCACGGGCACGATGGTCAGGGACACCACGAGCGAGGACAGCAGCGCGATGGTCGTGGTGAGGGCGAAGGGGCGGAACAGCTCGCCGGTCACGTCGCCCACGAAGGCGATGGGCACGAACACCGCGACCGTGATGAGGGTGGAGGCGGTGATCGCGCCCGCGACCTCGCGCACGGCGGTGAGGATGGCCCGGCGCTTCGCGTTGGCGGGGTCGACGCGCAGGTCGACCGTCCCGTAGTGGCGCTTGATGTTCTCGATCACCACGATGGAGTCGTCCACGACCCGTCCCACGGACAGGGTGATCGCCGCCAGGGTCAGCAGGTTCAGCGAGTAGCCCAGGGCGTTGATCCCGATGAACGTGGCGAGCAGGGACAGGGGGATGGAGATCGCGGTGACCAGCGTGGAGCGCAGCGACGCCAGGAACACCAGGATGACGAGGACGGCGAACACGAGCCCGAGCAGGCCCTCGACCGTGAGGTCCTCGATCGACTGCTCGATGTAGGGGGCCTGGTCGAAGACCGCGGTGATCTCGGCGCCGTTGCCGAGGTCCGCCTCGAGCTCGGGGATCATCTCCTCGACCGCCTGCGAGATCCCCACCGTGTCCCCGTCCGGGGTCTTGGTCACGGACAGCGCGAGGGTCGGCTCCCCGTTGGTGCGCGTGATCGAGGTCTGCTCCTGCTCGGCGAGCTCCACGGTGGCGACCTCGCCGACGGTGGTGACCCCGGCGTCGTCGGGCGCGTCCTCGGGCAGGGGCAGGGGGACGTTCGCCACGGCCTCGAGGGAGTCCAGGGGGGAGCCGGCCTGGACGGGGAGCGTGGTGGAGCCGTCGTCCACGGTGCCCACGGGCACCAGGCCGCCGCTCTCCTCCAGGGCGGTGCGGATGTCGGCCGGCGTCGCGCCGGCGCGGGCGAGCTCCGCCGGGTCCGGGAGGATTGAGACGACCTGGTCGGGGGCGCCGCTCACCTCGGCGGAGCGCACGCCCTCGATCCGCTGCAGGTCCGGGACCGTCAGCCGTTCGAGGTCGGCGGCGAGCGGGCTGAGGTCCTCGTCGGAGGACACGGCCAGGAAGACGATGGGGAAGTCCGCCACGGACCCGGCGAAGGCGGTGGGCTCGACGTCGTCGGGCAGCTGCGTGCGCACGTTGGAGATCGCCCGCTCCACCTGGTTGCGGGCCCGGTCCAGGTCGGTGCCGTACTCGAAGCCGAGCTGGATGTTGGACAGCCCGCTGCGCGAGGTGGAGGTGGAGCTCTCGAGGCCCTCCACGATGTTGAGCGCCCGCTCGAGGGGCCGGCCCACCTGTTCGTCGACGATCTCCGCGGACGCGCCGGGCATCGCCGAGACCACGCTGATCGCGGGGATCTCCAGGGACGGGATGAGCTCCTGCTTCATGGAGCGCATGCTGAGCACCCCGAACAGGGCCACGAACAGCGTGATGAGCACGATCAGGGCCCGGTTGGCCATCGACGCGCGGGCAAGGGGAAACACTCGTGCTCCTCGGGAGGGATCGGTCGACGGCGTCCCGGCGGGGCCGGGGCGCACGCCCCTCAGCGTACCGCCGCGTACCGACAGGCCGACGGGGTCCGCCGGGGCCGGCGGCCCGGGGGAGCCGGACGACGACGAGGCCCCGGAC
>NZ_JBHVDI010000191.1:0-4134 GCF_042802875.1 Kocuria sp. NPDC057446
CGACCATCCACTGGTGCGTGCGTGTGGCCATGCAGGCATGATCAGTCGCCCAACCGAAGGCGAGCAACGACCGACCAGGTATTGAGACCAGGTGTGAGTCTGTACGGAGTCGAGTTCCGGTGTACCAACGGCATGGATTTGGGGTATGCGCGGGTCTCGACGGCCAAACGGGAGCCCGACCGGCAGATAGATGCCCTCCGGCAGGTCGGCATCGCGCCCGAGCGGATCTATGTGGACAAGAAATCCGGGGTCACCACCGACCGTCTCGGGCTGACCGCGGCACTGGCCTACGCCCGGGAGGGTGACGTGATCGTGGTGCACACCTTGGACCGGCTTGGGCGCACCGTGCGTGACACCCTTGAACCTGATCCACGACCTCGCCGAGCGGGGGGTGGGGGTGCGTAACCTGGCGGATCCGCTCAAGGTGGACTCCAGCAACCCGAATGACCCGATGGCGCAGCCGGCGGTGGTGCTGCTGGCGTTGTTCGGGCAGATGGAGCGCACCTACACCCTCGAACGGGCCGCCCACGCTCGGTCGGTGGCCGCGGCGAAGGGCCGGCGGATCGGACGGCCCTCGGTGGTGGATGCGGACAAGCTGGCCTACGCGGCGCACTTGCGCGAGAGCGGGCACACGATCGCGGAGATCGTGGCCAAGACCGGGATCACCCGCACCACCCTCTACCGCCACCTCCCGCCCCGACCCCCGGAGCCGGTGACCGCTGGGCCGGTTACGGTCGCCGATCCCGCTCCCTGTGCGAGGGCCTGACGGGGGTCACTCCAGTTGAAAGCCTGCAGAGATGCCGTCGCGCGTGATCGGCGTCGACAGCCGGTTGCAACCGTCTCTCAACCGTTGGTGGGCAACGGGGAGTGATGCTCGTGGGCGATCACCCACTGTCCGTTGCTGTCCACGAAGACCAAGGTCGACCGGGTCCGGCCCGAGACGACGTCTCCTTCGATCTGACAGTCCCACACGAAGATCCCGGTGGCGATGGCTACCGGGCCGAACACATCGATCTTCAGGTCATCGAACCGGCCGTGGAAGTCCTTCATCCCGGTGAACTGCTTCACCTCCAGCCTCATACCGGTTTCGGCGTCCTGGCGGTCCAACGGCTCGACGTCGTCGAACTTCGTGAACTTCGGTCCCGCTAGATGGTAGGAGGCCAGACGGTCGAAGTCCTTGACGGTCACAGCATCCAGGACCTGCTCGATCCGCGCTTGCACGGAAGCCTGCGCGGACTCGAAGGGATCAGCAATGATGTCCATCAGTTCCTCCTGGAAGGCCTTCCGCAGCACCGTGTCAGCCATCGGCCGGAGTCAGCCGGCACCGCGATCACTGCCATGGTTGCTCGACACCCTCACTATCGTCCTCCGGACCCACTACGCCCACCACCCGGGGCCGCATCACGATCTGGCTCCGCCCGGGCATGGTGACCTCGACGAGTGGGCCGTACACGCCGTGGCTGTCCAAAGCGATAGCCGTCTGGGTCGGTGGAGGTTTTCCTCGCTTTCGGGCCCGGGGGCGATACGAGCCACCGGCCAAGCCGTGGGTATCCCTTGTATATTGGGGCCGTGAACTTCTGCCGCCACCGCCCTGAGCAACGCCAACGCGTGCTGCTTGTTGAGCGGCGACGGCGCTAGCTCCTTGGCGTTGCCGCTCAACACCATTCCGGCGTGGTGTAGCGGCAACACGGCTGACTTTGGATCAGCAATCCGAGGTTCGAACCCTCGCGCCGGAGCGTTCAAACCCCCAGATCTCACTGTGCTCGTTGTGTTCCCCAGTGCTACTTTCCACTGACGCTCCACAAATATTTTTGGCTCGGAAGCTGCGGCGACGGCTGGGGTGATAGATCACGGGGTGTCATGGTGCGTGGGGAGGATCGGCTGCGCACTCCCGGGGTTTTCATCGAAGGATCCGCGAGCACCCGTTCCGGCGGTCACCGCCGGAGGCGAAGGCGGTCCTCGCCTCCGCGTTGGGCGGGGGTGACCGGCTTCATAAACGCATGAAGATGCACAGGCCCCTATCGGTGGGCCGGTTCGTCCCGGCACAGTAGCGCCATGACGTCGGGGATGGCCTGTGCGGTGAGTGGGTGCGGTCAGGAGGCCGTGACCGTTCTTCCGGTGGTGGCCTGGACGGCGGCGAGCTTTCCGGAACTGACCACGGCACCGCTGCATCAGTACTGTCCCGTCCACGAGCCGTTGATCAGTGACCGCTACGCGGCCGCGGTGGACTGGACGGTGTGCCGGGACAGCGCCGAAGGTCACCGCCTGGACCCGCAGACGGTCCAGCAGATCTGCGCGCACCTCCAAGCGATGAGGACCCCGAAGGCTCAGGCGGTGCACACCGCCCTCCTCCGTCTCACCGGGATCCCCTGAGTCCGGGCATCCTTGCCGCGGATCGGTGCAGGCGCCTCTTGGTTCCGGCCCGCTGGTCCGGGCGCTTCCTTCTCGCCCCCGGGCACACCATGTCCTCCCGTGCGGCGGCCAGGTCCTGGCAGCGTTGGGCAATCGGCGACCACCGTGAACTGCGTAGTTGTTCGGGAGCGGGGTGGGGTCGAGAAGGCAGGCGTCTGGGGTTCTGCGGATCCTGGTGGGGTCGTGGATGTGTGCTCAGGCGCCGGCGCGGTGGGCGAGGTGCTCGAGGACGCGGCGGGTTTTGGTCTCCTGACGGCTGAAGGGGTTCAGCCCGCGGGCGGCTACGGCGGTCGAGAAAGCGATCAGACGATCGAGGGGATCCTCCTCGCTGCCTGCTTCGAGCTGAATCGACAGCTCGAGGAAGTCCAACCCCTCGTGAGTCCACCGCTCCACCATCGTGGTGAACTTCCCGACCTCCACGTCCTTCCACCGGGTGGCCTCGATGGGGCCCAGGGCAGTGAGCGCATCCAGGACCACACGACGATCGGCGCAGTCGGCCAGGAACTGCTGGTGGTGCTCGCTGAACATCTCCTGGGGCGGGAACCCGCTCCTGCGACTGTCTTTGGAGGTGTGGCCTGGTGTGAGCCGATCGGGGTCGATGTCGACCTTCAGGGAGGCAGCCAGAGAGCGTCGTGTCCCCGCCCAGTCCTCCTCGATGCGGTACTCATAGCTCTTCGTCTCGTCCTTTGCCCCGCCTGTCGAGTGCGCTCGGTCCCAGGGGTGGGGCAGTTGCGTGCGGCGTGCTGGGCGCAGTTTCACGGTGGCGTCGGCTTCCCAGCTGCCGTTCTTCTTCGCGTCCAGGCGGACCCGGAAGATCTGTCCGGTCTCCAGCATCGGCAGGTGCTGGGGTAAACCGGGGGTCAGGTCCTCGAGGAACCAGATCCGCCGAGCCCGGCCGCCAGAAAGCTTCAGGTCCTGCACGGCCTTGTCGACGGTGCCCGGGGGAGACTCAGCAAGATCGCCGCCGACGGTGATCTTGATTTCGATCGGGTGCTCCAGGGGCATGGCCGTCTCCTTCGGCGCTGCAGGCCCCGAGATGCACAAGGTTCCAGGAGCTTCAGCGTGAGTATGGTCACGAGTTGCCTCGAAGAGAGGTGGCCCTTTCTCGGTGGCCTCAACGACAGTGTTCGGGGTGGGCGCCCGTCGTCGAGCGCGACAGTCACCCCGCCGTGACGGGAACCACGACGACAAAAATCACAGTCTTGCCCAGGAGGCTGATCCAGGGTGTAAACCGGTGGCTCCGAGCCGGACCTCAGCACCCGAGCGGCCCGGTTTGGATCCGGGCCGCTCGGATGCTGTGCAACAGAACTGCGACGTATCAGGCCTACCCGTTCACGACAATGGCGTCGGCCCGGCCCCCACCGGTGACGTCGGCGAAGGCTGTGCTCTTGTTTCCGTAGTACGGGTTGGTGGTCCAGCTCTGATTGGGGCGGAACTTGGTGCCATCGGAGCGGCGGACGGTGACCTTGTCGTCGTTGACGACGATGGCGTCGGCCCGGCCGTCACCGGTGACGTCGGCGAAGTACACCGGGTCACCGCGGCTGCCGTAGTAGGGGTTGGTGGTCCAGCTCTCGTTGGGCAGGAAGCGCTGGCCGTTGGAGCGGCGGACGGTGACCTTGTCGTCGTTGACGACGATGGCGTCGGCCCGGCCGTCACCGGTGACGTCGGCGAAGGCTGTGCTCTTGTTTCCGTAGTACGGGTTGGTGGTCCAGCTCTCGTTGG
>NZ_JBHVDI010000191.1:4234-6118 GCF_042802875.1 Kocuria sp. NPDC057446
GCAGGAACCGCTGGCCGTTGGAGCGGCGGACGGTGACCTTGTCGTCGTTGACGACGATGGCGTCGGCCCGGCCGTCACCGGTGACATCGGCGAAGGCTGTGCTCTTGTTTCCGTAGTACGGGTTGGTGGTCCAGCTCTCGTTGGGCAGGAACCGCTGGCCGTTGGAGCGGCGGACGGTGACCTTGTCGTCGTTGACGACGATGGCGTCGGCCCGGCCGTCACCGGTGACATCGGCGAAGTACACCGGGTCACCGCGGCTGCCGTAGTAGGGGTTGGTGGTCCAGCTCTCGTTGGGCAGGAAGCGCTGGCCGTTGGAGCGGCGGACGGTGACACCTGCCGCCTGCTGAGCGACAAGGTTTTGAGCGAAAGCGCTGACAGGGGGTGGGGATCCTCCAGGACCGTTGTCCCCGTTCGCGCCAGCTGCGGGCAATCCCACCCCGAACATCAGCGAGGTCGCTGAAAGAGCGACGAAAACATGACGGAGCGAATGCTGACGCATGGCGCTACTCCTCTGAACCAAAGTCTGCTGTCTCCCAGGCACAGAACAGCCCGGTCAGACTGTCGGACCGTCGAGGGGGAAAGGCAAAGCCTCGGTATCTGACCTACCGGGGAACGGCCCTGTTCGGTGCCGGCTGGATCCTGTGGTGACTGTCCAACCAGTTTCCTCTCCCCGCGTGATCAAGGCGTGACTACTAGGGTGTAGTCATGCTTCGAGGTCCGTGGGGGACAGGGCGTATGAGGCGGGCGTATGCCTTGGACTCGGTTAGCTTCACCGTCGCTCCCGAGGTAGGAACGCGCTTACTCAGGGAGCCGGCAACTGGACCGAACGAGACGGCACTTCAATGTTCCCCATCGTCAGGGACCGTGCACACCTACTTCGTAGGGCACTACTGTGTAGTGCACGCCATGGGATGTGAGACGTCTCGTCGCAAAACTTTGCGCCCGCCTGTTTCCGCGGTTCGGCCTGTTTCGCACCCTTGTGCTTTATCCATGCCCCTAGAACTCGAAACTCACCGTTGGTTGCGAGACAGAGGGACTGCCGCACCATCAGGTGACCTTTGATCCTGCTTCAGCACCCTGCCGCTTTACGTATGGCCGGCTACCGGACACTGCCCATGAGAACGACGTTGCAGTTGGGTGCTGCGTGTCGTGCAGGAGTGAAGGCATGATCGGCCAGGTCCCTGCCATGTGCCCTGTTCGCTCTCGCGATGAAGCTGATGGAACGGGCGGCTGATTCCTGGCCGCGTCAGTGGCGCTTCTCACGGCCCACTCGATGCACGGCGGCAAGTGCGGGGCACCAGGGTCACCGGCGCTGGATCGAAGCCGAGCAGCTGGGTGCACGGGTTTCCGGCCGCGACGAAGGGCTGGGGGTCATGTATGTCTCGCATCGAGGCCATTTATCCGCTCTCCTGCACCGCCGACCTTTTCTTGGACGGCGCCGGAAGATGGGGCCGATCTATGGGACCGATGATCGCCAGGGGATCGACGCCTGCTTCTGGTGCTGCGTCACATGCGGCCGTCGTACTGAATGGTTGGCGAGGATGGCCTCATGAACGTCGAAATGACCGGGACCCCGTCATTGCCTTGCACGCCGCAGCGTTCGGTGCGGTTGGTGGTCCTCCTCGTCCTGGCAGCTCTCCTGCTCACCGGTCATCTCGCGCTGGCGCCTGCCGCTGCCGCTGCCGCTGCCGCTGCCGCCGAGGCTGACGTGCATCAGCTGACCACTGAGGATGTCGACACGTGGCTGGACGGCCTGGTCCCGGCCCTCCTAGACGCCGAAAAGATTCCAGGGGCGACGGTGGCCGTCGTCTCCGGCGGCGAGATCGTCACGCTGCGCGGCTTCGGGACGTCCGACCGCCCCCGGCCGGTTCCGGGGGCCACCCC
>NZ_JBHVDI010000192.1:0-6047 GCF_042802875.1 Kocuria sp. NPDC057446
GCTCCGGTGTGCACCGGAGCCGCCCGGCCGTGGATCGTTCCCCCGGGGGCGGGAGTTCCTGCTCCCGGGTGCCCGGTCAGTCCTCGGGGAGCTTGGCCGCGAGGATCCCGCGGATGTAGTCGCGGTTCATGGCCGTCACCGAGAGCCCGTCGCCACCGTAGTGCTCCACGCACATGGGACCGTCGAAGCCCGCCTCCAGGGCCATGCCGATGGCCTCGCGGTAGTCGATGAAGCCGAGGGCCAGCGGCGCCGGCGCCGAGGCGTAGGAACCGGTGGCGGGGTCGTGGTCCCGGAAGTAGTTCTTGAGCTGCCAGTAGTTGGTGTGGGGGAGCATCGTGGTCAGCATCTCCCGCCAGTCCTCGACCTCCCGGTGCAGGCGGACGATGTTGCCGATGTCGGGGCACAGCCCCACGTTGGGCAGGTCCACGGCCGTGACCAGCTGCACGGAGCTGTCGGCGGTGCCCAGGAAGGTGCCCTCGTACATCTCCAGGGACACGCTCACGCCCCGCTCGGCGGCGTACTCGCCCAGCTCCCGGAAGCGGGCGGCGGCCTTCTCCCGGTTCTCCGGGGTCTCCTCGTCCTCGGCCCCCTCGGCGAGCCAGAACCAGGTGGCCTGCTTCTGCGCCTCGGTGAACGGGTCGTGCAGACCCAGGCACACCATGGGCACCTCGAGGTCCGCGGCGGCGTCGATGGTCCGCTTCGTGTAGGCCATGTTCTCCCGGGCCTTGTCCTCGTCCGGGGTGATCACGCTCTTGCGGGTCACCGCGATGTCGCTGAAGGCGAGGTCGTAGGAGCGGGCCGTCTCGAGCAGCCGGCGGCGGCCGTCGGTGTCGAGATCGGCGGGACGGACCCACGAGTCGGTGAGATCGACGTGGTCGAAGCCGGCGAGGCGGACCTCGCGCAGCGTCTGCTTCCAGGCCTCGGGGCCGGCCGTGGTGCGGTCCCTGCCGTCGGCGGTGGTGCCGGTGAAGTTCAGCAGGGCGGCGCCGATCGGCCAGGTCTCGGGAGTGTGCGGCATGGTTCTCTCCTTGTCGGGCGCCTCTCGGGGCGCCGTGCGGTGTCAGGTCTGCGGTGCGCGGGCGCACCGGGGGTCGGGACGGCGCGGGCTCACACCATGTGCTTGCGGCCGTCGACGAAGTACGAGGCGCCGTTGGCAAGCCGGCCTCGTGGCCGGTCAGGAAGGCGCCGGCGGCCGGCTCACGCGGCCAGGGCGTAGACGATCCAGGCCAGGCCGAAGGCCATGAAGCCGATCGCGGTGCCGACCACCGACCATGTCTTCAGCGTGGTCAGGGTGTCGAAGCCGCAGAACTTGCCGATGAGCCAGAAGCCCGAGTCGTTGACGTGCGAGAAGGTGATGGAGCCCGCCGCGATGCCGACGACGATGGCGGCCAGCCCGACGCCGGACAGGCCCAGCTCCGCGACGGCGGGGGCCATGATCGACCCCGCCGTGGTCGCGGCCACGGTGGCCGAGCCCTGGGCCACGCGGAAGGCGATCGCCACGAGGAAGCCGGCCAGGATCACCGGGAGTCCCATCGCGTCCAGGCCGCCGGCGATGGTGCCGCCGATCCCGGTCTCGGTGAGCACGCGGCCGAAGGCGCCGCCGGCTCCCGTGATGAGGATGATCGAGCAGACCGGGGCGAGGGCGTGGTCGACCAGGTCCTCCAGCGCGCCGCCGATCGAGCCGCGCCCGCTCCGCGGCCGCAGGTACAGCAGGTACATCGCGAACAGCGTGGCGATGAGCAGCGCGATCGGGGTGCTGCCGATGAGCCGGGACAGCCGGAACAGGAGGTTGTCGTCGCCCACGGACCCGCTGGCCTCCAGCGTGGTGAACAGCGTGTTGAAGAAGATGAGCACGAGCGGCAGCAGCAGGACGAAGATGATCGTCCAGAAGCCGGGCCGGGGCATGTCGTCCTCGAGCTCCACCTCGCCCAGCAGGTTCGGCACGGGCATGTTCGGATAGCGCTTGGCGATGACCAGGCTCAGCCGGTAGCCGGCGAGGTACCACGTGGGCAGGCCGACCAGGAGCGAGACGAGCACGACCATCCCGACGTCGGCGCCCATCACGGTCGCGGCGGCGGTGGGGCCCGGGTGCGGCGGGGTGAGGGCGTGCATCATCAGGAAGGCGCCGATGGAGGGCAGCACGTAGAGCATGAAGGAGCCGCCCAGGCGCCGCGCGACCGTGTAGATGATCGGCAGCATCACGATGAAGCCGGCGTCGAGGAAGATCGGGAACGCGTAGAAGAGCGAGGCCACGGCCAGGGCGAGCGGGGCCCGCTTCTCCCCGAAGCGCCGCAGCATCGCGTCGGCGAGCACCTGCGCGCCGCCGGAGACCTGCACCAGGCGCCCCAGCACGGCGCCGAAGCCCACGAGCAGGGCCACGTTGCCCACGGTGGTGCTGAAGCCCGCGACCACCACGCCGACGACGTCGGCCACACCGATGCCCGCGGCCAGCGCCGTGAGGAGGCTGATGATGATCAGCGCGAAGAACGCGTGGACGCGGAGCTTGATGATCAGGAAGAGCAGCGCGGCGATGGCCGCGACCGCGATGGCGAGCAGGGCCCACGTGGGCCTCTCCGCCAGGACGAGCGCGTCCGCCGTGGCGGCGGGAAGGAGGATGTGCATTGCTGAATCACCTTTGCTCAGAACGCGGGCCGGCCACCCTGGTGCTGTGGCGTGGACCACATTCGACGGGCCATTGGCCAATACCCTATAGGATATTGGTCAACTGTCCAGGGGCACGATCGGCGGCGGAGGGCCTCCCCGCCCGTCCTGCGCCCTCCCGGTGCGTGGGACAATTCCTGTGACGGCGGACGCGAGTGAGGAAGCGACATGGAGACGGGTGTTCCGGGCAGTGCGTGGGTGCAGCGCAGCATCCTCGCGGACCAGGTCTACAAGGAGATCCTCGCGCGTCTCATGGACGGGGAGCTGAAGTCCGGGGACCCCATCAGCATCGACGGCACGGCGCGGGAGCTGGGGGTCTCCCCGACCCCCGTCCGGGAGGCCCTGGCGCGGCTGGAGTCCACGAACATGGTGGTCCGTGCCGCACTGCGCGGCTACCGGGTGGCTCCGCTCCTGACCCATGAGGAGCTGCTGGACCTCATGGACGCCCGGCTGCTCATCGAGCCGTACAACGCGGAACTGGCGTGCGGCCACGCGGACCAGCCGTTCCTGGCGGCCCTCGAGCGGTCCATCGACGACCTCCGCGACGCCCCGAACGGGCCCCACTTCTCCGACTACCGCTCCTACTGGGAGGCGGACGAGCGCTTCCACCGCCTCATCGCGGAGCAGGCGGGCAACAAGTTCGTCCTGGGCGCCTACGACGCCCTCGGCGGGCACGTGCACCGGTTCCGGCTCTTCAGCGGGCTGGGGGTCCAGGACGCCAGGAGTGCCATCGAGGAGCACGCGCGGATCCTGCAGGCGCTGCGCCGGGGGGACCCCGCGGCGTCCCGGATCGCGATGGCCGGGCACATCTGCGGCGTGCGCGAGCGGGCGATCCACGAGTACGAGAGCTCCGGCCGGGACGCCCGGAGCGAGAGCGCCTGAGGCGCCCCACTCGCCCTCCCGCGGCACCGAGTGTGGTTGACACCACATCCCCGGCCGTGGATCCTATAGGAAACACGGCACAGCGCAGGCCGGTCCACGGGGTCGTCCGCGACCCCCGCTCCGGCGCCGCCGTGTCCTCCAGACGGAACATGTGCACAGCAGAGGAGATGGGGATCATGGCTCAGCGCTCGGTAGCGGTTGTCGGTTCGGGATACATGGGCGGGGGCATCGCCCAGGTGCTCGCCCTCGGCGGCGCGCGGGTCGCGCTCGCCGACATCTCGCAGGAGATCGCCGAGAAGAACCTCGAGCGACTCCTCGGCGAGGCGGAGCAGTTCGTCGCCGACGGGCTCTTCCCGGTGGACGCGGTCGAGCGGCTGCGCGAGAACCTGTGGGCCGCCCCCAGCATCGAGGAGGCCGTCGCGGACGCCTCCTACGTGGAGGAGGCCGTCCCGGAGATCCTCGACATCAAGCACGGCACCCTGCGCCGGATCAGCGACGCCGCGCCGGCGGACGCCGTGATCGGCTCCAACACCTCCACCATCTCCATCGCCCAGCTCGCCGAGGTCGTCGAGAACCCGGGCCGCTTCCTCGGGGTGCACTTCTCCAACCCCGCGCCGTTCATCCCCGGCGTCGAGGTCATCCCCCACGGGACGACCACGCCCGAGACGGTCGCGACGGCCAGGGAGATCGTCGAGCTGACCGGCAAGAAGGCCGCCGTGGTCAAGGACGTCACCGGGTTCGTGCTCAACCGCCTGCAGTACGCCCTCTTCCACGAGGCCGCCCAGGTGGTGGAGGAGGGCATCGCCACCGCGGAGGACGTCGACACCCTGGTGCGCACCACCTTCGGCTTCCGCCTGCCGTTCTTCGGGCCCTTCGCGATCGCGGACATGGCCGGACTGGACGTCTACTCCTTCTGCTACGCCTCGCTGCAGACCTCGTTCCCCGAGCGCTTCGCCACGCCCAAGATCCTCCAGGACCTCGTGGACGCCGGGAAGCTCGGCACCAAGTCCGGCGCCGGCTTCCTGCAGATCCCGGCCGAGCGCTCGAGCGACCTCGTGGCCTACCGGAACAAGGCCTACGTGGCCATGGGACAGCTCCTGAACGAACTGGGCCCCAGCCCGGTCGACGAGGAGACCGCCCAGCAGGGCGGCGCGTCCAGCCCCGCCGGCTGAGCCTGCGGCACCCACCACCCCGCCGGCGGGAACGGCGTCCGACGCCGGTCCCCGCTCCTGCCGGCGATCCTCCGAGACCACCGAGGCTGCAACGATGACTTTTCTTGTGAACGATCCTTCGGAGTTCGCGTCCGACGCGCTGCGCGGCTACGCGGCCGCCCATCCCGAGCACGTGATGGCCGCCCACGGCGGGGTGGTGCGCGCCTCCGAGACCCCGGCGGGCCAGCCGGCGCTGGTGATCGGCGGGGGATCGGGGCACTACCCGGCGTTCGCCGGGTGGATCGGGCCCGGGATGGGCCACGGCGCCCCGTGCGGCAACATCTTCTCCTCGCCCTCGGCCTCCCAGGTGTACTCCGTGGCGCGCTCGGCGGAGAACGGCGGGGGCGTGGTGCTGGGCTTCGGCAACTACGCCGGGGACGTGCTGCACTTCGGTCAGGCCGCGGAGAAGCTGCGCGCCGAGGGCGTCGACGTGCGGATCGTCCGCGTGTCCGACGACATCGCCTCGGGCCCGGCCGAGGCCCACCGTGAGCGCCGCGGCATCGCCGGGGACCTGCCGGTGTTCAAGATCGCCGGGGCGGCGATCGAGGCCGGGGCCGATCTGGACGAGGCCGAGCGGGTGGCGTGGAAGGCCAACGACGCGACCCGGTCCTTCGGGGTGGCCTTCGAGGGCTGCACCCTGCCCGGTGCCGGGGAGGCGCTGTTCCACGTGCCGGCCGGGGAGATGGCGATCGGGCTCGGGATCCACGGCGAGCCCGGCGTGCGGGAGGTGCCGATGGGCACCGCCGACGAGATCGCCGATCTGCTGCTCGACGGGGTGCTGGAGGAGGAGCCGGCCCGGACCGAGGGCGGCTACCAGGGGCGGGTGGCGGTGCTGCTCAACGGGCTGGGCACGGTCAAGTACGAGGAGCTGTTCGTGGTCTACGCCCGGGTGGCCGCCCGGCTGGCCGAGAAGGGGCTCACCGTGGTGGCCCCGGAGGTCGGGGAGCACGTCACCAGCCTGGACATGGCGGGGTGCTCGCTGACGGTGGTGTTCCTCGACGAGGAGCTCGAGCGGTACTGGCTGGCCCCGGCCGACACCCCGGCCTTCCGCCGGGGTGCCCCGGACACCGCCGAGCGCCCGGCGCGGACCGGGGTGCACACCCCCGGCGCGGAGGAGGTGCCGCAGGCCACCGCCGAGTCCCAGCGGACGGCCGAGCGGGTCGTGGCGGCCCTGGCGGTGCTGGAGGCGACCGCGGCCGAGCACGAGGAGCACTTCGGCCGGCTGGACGCCATCGCCGGCGACGGCGACCACGGACAGGGCATGGCCTTCGGGACCCGGGCCGCGGCCGCGCC
>NZ_JBHVDI010000193.1:0-5990 GCF_042802875.1 Kocuria sp. NPDC057446
GCGCTGCCCGGACGGGGCGGCGCGCCGCTCCCGCTCGCGGCCCCGCCCGGTCCGGCCGCTCTCGGAGGACGACGCCCGCGGCGGGGTCCGTGGCACGATGGGCGCACGTCGCACGGCAGGGAGGAGCGCCATCGTGAGCGATCCCGTCCGGCACCCCCGCATCCGGCCCGTGCGCCAGGGCAACGCCTTCGAGGAGGCCGTGGAGCGGATCCTCGACTCGATCCGGCTCGGCCTGTTCCGCAAGGGCGAGCGGCTCCCGCCCGAGCGGGAGACCGCGGCGATGCTCGGCATCTCCCGTGCCACGCTGCGGGAGGCCCTGCACGAGCTCCAGGCCGCCGGCGTCCTGGAGGTGGTGCGCGGCCGGTACGGCGGGACCTTCGTGACCGGCCGCACCGCCCTGCCGGACGAGGCGCTGCCCCCGGTGGATCCCGCGGACGTCGAGGACGTGCTGGTGTTCCGCGCGGTCGTGGAGCCCGCCGCGGCGGAGCTGGCCGCGGCCGCGTCCCTCAGCGCGGCGGCCCGGGAGCACCTGCTCGCGTGCCTGCGCCAGGTCGAGGAGAGCCCCCCGGAGGACTACCGCCCCGCCGACGCCCGCTTCCACATCGCGGTGGCGGAGCTGGGCGGCTGCCCGAGCCTGGTCCGCGCCGTCGCGGAGGTGCGCTCCCGGGCCAGCGACCTGCTCGACCGGATCCCCGTGCTGCCGGTCAACCTCGAGCACTCCGACCGCCAGCACCGCGAGCTCGCCGACGCCGTCCTGGCGGGCGACGCCCCCGCTGCCCGGGCCGCCTCCCTCGCGCACCTGGAGGGCACGGCCGCGCTGCTGCGCGGATTCCTCGGGCACGGGGGGCCCGCCGACGACGGCGTCCCCGGCGACGGCCGCGACCCCGTGTGACCCGCTGCGGCCGGCGGAACGGGCGGCCCGCGGACCGGGTGCCTATACTCGTGCGCAGTGACACGGGGTGCCGGCACCGCACGACGAGCCGGCTGAGATGACACCCGTCGAACCTGATCCAGTTAGGACTGGCGAAGGGATGTCCTGCCGGGACCGGCCGTGGCCGGCCCGCGTCTCCTCGCCCTGACCCCAGGGAGACCCATGCAGATCGCAGCACAGATCGTCCTCGTCACCGGCGGAGCCCGCGGGCTCGGACGCAGCGTCGTCGAGGCCTTCGCCGGCCAGGGCGCGAAGGTCGTCGTCAACCACCGGCGCAGCGGCGCGGCCGCGGCGGAGCTCGCCGACCGGTACGGCCCCGACCGGGCGGTGGCCCTGCCCGCCGACGTGACCGACCCCGCGCAGGTGGCCGAGATGCTGCGCGCCGCCCGGGAGCACTTCGGCTCCCCCGTCACCACGGTGGTGAACAACGCGCTGGCCGACTTCTCCTTCAACGGCGACTCCCGCTCCACCGCGGAGGACATCCGCTGGGAGGAGTTCGACACCCAGTTCTCCGGCAGCGTCCGCGGGGCCCTCAACACCACCCAGCACGCGCTGCCCGGCATGCGGGAGCAGGGCTTCGGCCGGATCGTCAACATCGGCACGAACCTCTTCCAGAACCCGGTGGTGCCCTACCACGACTACACGGCCGCCAAGGCCGCGCTCCTGTCGCTGACCCGCACCCTGGCCAAGGACCTCGGACGGCACAACATCACCGTCA
The DNA here is from genome assembly GCF_042802875.1 of Kocuria sp. NPDC057446. Taxonomy (NCBI): domain Bacteria; kingdom Bacillati; phylum Actinomycetota; class Actinomycetes; order Micrococcales; family Micrococcaceae; genus Kocuria; species Kocuria sp. NPDC057446. Next base: position 1,650 of record NZ_JBHVDI010000193.1, read on the forward strand.
ACATGGCCTCCGGCGGGCTGCTGCGCACCACCGACGCCAGCGCCGCCACGCCCGAGGCGGTCTTCGACCAGATCGCGGCGGGCACCCCGCTGGGCCGCGTCACCACCCCGGCCGAGTTCGCCGACGCCCTCCTGTTCTTCGCCTCGCCGTGGGCGCGCTCGGTCACCGGGCAGAACCTGGTGGTCGACGGCGGACTGGTCCTCGACTGATGGGGACCACCGCGCCCGCCCCTCGACAGCTGCACCTCAACGCCTTCCTCTTCGGCGCGGGCCACCACCAGGCCGCCTGGCGGCACCCGGACTCCCCGCTGGAGCAGCTCGGGGACATCACCCACTGGGAGCGCCTCGCCCGCAGCGCCGAGCGCGGTCTGCTCGACGCCGTGTTCTTCGCCGACGGGCACAGCACCGGCGACGTGGGCGAGGGGCCCCGGTGGTTCCTCGAACCGCTCACGGCCCTGTCCGCGATGGCCCGGGCCACGGAGCGGATCGGCCTGGTCAGCACGGTCTCGACGACCTTCTGGACACCGTTCCACGCCGCCCGGCTGCTGGCCTCCCTCGACCACATCAGCCGCGGGCGGGCCGGCTGGAACGTGGTCACCTCCATGTTCGACGCCGAGGCGCGCAACCACGGCCTGCCGGGCATGCCGCCGCACGCCGAGCGCTACGCGCGGGCGGCGGAGTTCATCGACGTGACGCAGCGGCTCTGGGACTCGTGGTCCGACGACGCCCTGGTCGGCGACCGGCACGGCCTGCACGCCGATCCCGAGCGGGTGCACCGGATCGACCACGCCGGTGAGCACTTCCGCGTGGACGGCCCGCTGACCGTGCCGCGCCCGCCCCAGGGGCGCCCGGTCCTGTTCCAGGCGGGCGCCTCCGGGCCGGGGCGGGACCTGGCCGCCCGGCACGCCGAGGGGGTCTACGCCGTGGCCCACGACCTGGAGAGCGCGCGGGAGTACCGCACGGACCTCAGGCAGCGGGTCGCCGCGGCCGGACGGGACCCGGAGGGCGTGGCTGTCATGCCCGGCCTGGTCGCCTACGTGGGCTCCACGGAGGAGGAGGCCCGCGCGAAGCAGGCGGAGGTGGACGCCCTGCTGCCCTCGGAGCAGTCCCTGGCCCAACTGTCCGCGTTCATCCAGCAGGACTGCGGCGACTGGGAGCTGGACGCCCCGGTCCCGGAGCTGCCGCCGCTCGAGGGCTTCACCGGACCGCAGGGCCGGTACGCCACGATCCTGCGGATCGTGGCGGTCGAGCGGCCCACCGTGCGGCAGCTGCTGGGCCGGCTGGCCGCCGGGGGCGGGCACTGCACGGTGGTCGGCACCCCGGAGGCCGTCGCGGACCGGATGGAACGCTGGTTCCGCTCGGGCGCGGCCGACGGCTTCAACCTCATGCCGCCCCGGCTGCCGGACTCCCTCGACGACTTCGTGGACCACGTGGTGCCCGTCCTCCAGCGCCGCGGGCTCTTCCGCACCCGCTACACGGCCTCGACGCTGCGTGGGCACCTGGGACTGCCGCGGCCCGACGACCGTCGACGGAGTGCTTCCGCACCCGGTACGACGACGACCATGACGTGACCGAGTCCGTCCGGCCCCCGGCCTCGGCCACGGCGGCGAGCAGGTCGCGCGGCAGGCTGCGTCCGACGTCCATGGTGACTCCCGAGGTCTCGATCGCCCCCGTCGTGACACAGGGCACGGGCCCATGGTGGAATGTGTCGCACCCGCCGTCAACGACGGCGCCCGCCGCGGTCGTCATGGCCGGACACGGCCGGAAGCACCGAGGCGCACCAGCCATGGGCCGTCCCGCGCACCGGCGCACCGGCTCCCACGCCGTCCCGTCACCACCCCCGCACCAGGGAGCAGTGCGGGCGGTCCGGGCCGTCGGCGTGTACTTCGCCGGCTGCGCCGTGCTGAACGCCGTCCACACCGTCCGGACCGCCCCGCGGTTCCTGGCGTGGTTGCGGGACAGCGCGTGGTCGCCGCCCCACCGGCGGCTGCCGGAGGCGCTGGGACCCGCGGCACCCGCCGTCGTGCTGGGCGCGGCGTGCTTCCAGGCGGTCGTCGGCTACCACCTGCTGCGGGGCCGCCGGGTCCCCGGGGCGCTGCGCTGGGCCCAGGCCTGGGTGCTGGGCCTGGTCCCGGCGCTGCCCTGGCCCTACTGGGTCCCGAACGCCCTCTCCGCGGTGGCCTTCGAAGCCGTCCGCCGCAGGACCGTCAGGTTCCGCGCCGATTGACCACCCGTCCGGGGGCGGGACGACACCGGCGGAGGACGCGGTCCTCAGGGACGGTCGGGGCCGCCGGTCCTGGCCAGGACGGTGTCGATCATGACGTCGTGGAACCGTGATGGCTGGTCCAGGTGCGGGGTGTGCCCGGAGCGGTCGAGCACCACCAGTTCCTTGTCCGGCGCGTCGAGGTCCTCGAACCACTCCACGGCCAGGTCCGACCGCCCCGGGGACTCATGGGCACCCTCCACCACGTACACCGGCACGCCCAGTTCGGGGACGTCGCGACGGAAGTCGATGTCCTGCAGCTGCGGGTAGAGCACCGCGAAGGTGTCGATGATCCCGCCCATCGCCCGGACCTGCTCGGTGAGGGTGTACTCCTCCACGAACAGGCTCACCGGATACTGACTGGCCGGGTCGAAGTCGTCCCCGTGCGGGAAGTCCCGGTACTCGGGATTCGTCGACAGCGCGTCCGGGTAGGCCAGCATGTCCGTATACGGGGGCGGGCCGTTGTCCCGCAGCCGCTGGGCGAAGTCGGTCTCGCCCGTCCGTTCCGCCCAGGCCAGGGTCTCGGCGTACATCCGCCGGTCGGTCTCCTGCTGGTCCACCATCTGTCCCGACCCGACGTAGGCGTGGAACTTCTCGGGGGCCTGCTGGACCGCCAGCACCCCCAGTGTGGTGCCCCAGGAGCTGCCCACGAGATAGATCTTCTCCTGCCCGAACCGGTTCCGCAGGTGGTCGGCGACCGCCACGGTGTCGGCCACCATCTGCTCCACCGTCATCGTGGCGGTCGGCTCCAGCGCGGACAGGGACTTGCCGGTGCCGCGCTGGTCCCACACCGCCACCACGAAGTCCTCCTCCAGTCCCTGTCCGGAGGCGCGCATCGCCCCCAGTGCCGTGCCGCCGGGCCCGCCTTCGAGGAAGAGCAGCACCGGGTTGTCCCGGTCGTGGCCGCGGATCATGATCGACTGCTCGTGGCCCCCGATCGCGACGGTGGTCAGCTCGGCCACACTGCCCGGCAGGGGCGCGCCGTCGGCTCCGACGATGGGCGCGGTCCTCGCCGGGCGCAGCAGAGCTGCTGCCAGGGCCAGCACCAGCACCGCCGCCAGGACGGCAGCGCCCCGCCGGACGTAGCCCCCGGCACGACGGCGACCCGGGGGGACTCTCCGGGTGAGGCGTCGTCCGGCAGCCGCTCCCCACACCGCGCCCACGGCCAGCGGGAATCCCATCACCAGGGCGTCGAAGCCGCGCCCGGCCACGAGTGCGGCGACCCCGTAGACACTGCCCAGGTGGATGCCGTCCACGGTCGGCCCGACCGCCGGGATCCGCGCCAGCTCGAACGCCGTCCCGAAGACCGCCGGGGCCAGCAGCACCGACCACCGCGAGGCGGTGAGCAGCCCCGCGGCCGCGCCCAGCGCCGAGCACAGGACCAGCACCGACACGGACTGGCCCGATGTGACCGGCCCCCTCGGCAGCACCAGGCCCGACAGCAGACCGACCACCGCCACCAGGACCACGGCGGCCGCGCCGGCAACGCGCCGGTCGGCGTGGACACGGACCAGGAGGGAGAGGGGCCGGGGCCGGGCCGCGGAGTGTCCGGCGGGGTGGTGGTCCAGCGTGCTCATCGCCGGCCTTTCGGACTTCTCGGAGTGGAGGGATTCGTGCCACTCATTCTCGGCCCCATTCCTCCCGGGGGCTGCTCGGGAAGGCACTCGGTCCGTCACATACCGCTGATCCCGTGCCGGCGGCGGCCGTGTCATCAGCCCCGGATCCCTGGCGCGCAGGCCCGACGGCACCACGACCGGAGGCCGGCCGAGCCCTTGCCCGGATCGGCCCGCCGCCCTATCGGGGTGGCTGGAGGAAGGCGGTCGTCACCCAGCGGCGCCTGCTCGGCCGCTTCGGCGGAGAGGTGCACGGCAACCGGTCCGGGGCGCTGCGCCTGGTGCTGGGCGCCTGCTCCTTTCCTGGAGCTGCGGATCCCGGTGTTCTTCGTGGAGGGACGGCACGACCACGAGGCCCCGGCGGAGCTCGCCGAGGAGACGGACCGGTTCACCCGGTTCATGGTGGAGACGGTCCTTGCCGTCGCCACGCGCCACGACGGCCGGTGAGGGGGGCGCCCCAGCGGGG
>NZ_JBHVDI010000194.1:0-5954 GCF_042802875.1 Kocuria sp. NPDC057446
GTCCTGTCGGTGAGAGATCCTCTCACCGACAGGACGCGACCCCTCGCGCGTGGGCGGGACCTGACGCGACGCCTCGCGCGGGCGAGGTCTGCGTATCCTGGGACGGTGACTCCCCGCCTCGTCCTCGCCTCCCGCTCCCCCGCCCGCACCAAGCTGCTGACCGACGCCGGGATCGGCCACGACCGGCTCGTCTCCGACGTGGACGAGGACGCCGTGGTCCGGGACCTGGGGGTGACCGGCGCCGAGGAGACCGCGATGGTCCTGGCCCGGGCCAAGGCGGAGGCCGTGGCCGCGCTGCCCGAGGCCGCCGGCGCCCTCGTGGTGGGCTGCGACTCCGTCTTCGAGCTCGACGGCGAGGTGCACGGCAAGCCCGGGGACGCCGCGACGGCGACCGCCCGGATCCGGGCCATGCGCGGACGCTCGGGCGTGCTGCACACGGGCCACTGGCTCGTGGACACCCGCGGCCCGGCGGACGGGGGCTCCGGCTGGAGCGGCGGCGCCCCCGCCCGCGCCGAGGTCTTCTTCGCGCAGATGACCGACGACGAGGTCGCGGCCTACGTGGCCACCGGCGAGCCCCTGGAGGTGGCCGGGTCCTTCACCATCGACTCCCTCGGCGCGGCGTTCGTGGAGCGCGTCGAGGGCGACGTGCACGCCGTCGTCGGCCTGAGCCTCAGCACCCTGCGCACGCTGCTCGCACGCGCCGGTGTGGGCGTCCCCGAGCTGTGGACGGCGCACCCCTAAGGGCGGCCGCCGCCGGGCCAGTCCGCCGCCTGACAGGCCTCCCGCTGGCAGGCCTCCTGTGTGCAGGACTCCTGTTTGTAGGACTCCTACAGAAACGGCGACGCATTTCCGGTCCACCGCCGGGTGGTTGGGCGATTGCTCGCGGCGGGGAATACAGTGCATCGGAGGATTCGACAAGGAGTGAGACGTGACCGGTAAGAACCCCGCGGACGGCGCCATCCGCCCCATCACCAAGGTGCTCGTCGCCAACCGCGGCGAGATCGCGGTGCGCGTGATCCGCGCCGCCCGGGACGAGGGCATCGCCTCCGTGGCCGTGTACGCCGACCCGGACCGGGACGCCCTGCACGCGCGCACGGCGGACGAGGCGTACGGGCTGGGCGGGTCCACCGCCGCGGACTCGTACCTGGTGATCGACAAGATCCTCGACGTCGCCGCCCGCTCGGGCGCCGACGCCGTGCACCCCGGCTACGGCTTCCTCTCCGAGAACGCCGACTTCGCGCTCGCCGTGCTCGAGGCCGGCCTGACCTGGATCGGGCCCCCGCCCGCCGCCATCGCCCAGCTCGGCGACAAGGTGGCCGCCCGCCACATCGCGGAGAAGGTCGGCGCCCCGCAGGTGCCCGGCACCACCGACCCGGTCGGATCCGCCGAGGAGGTCCTCGCCTTCGCCGACGAGCACGGCCTGCCCCTGGCCATCAAGGCCGCGTTCGGCGGCGGCGGCCGCGGCATCAAGGTGGTCCGCGACCGCGACGACATCCCGGAGCTCTACGAGTCCGCGGTGCGCGAGGCCACCGCGGCGTTCGGCCGCGGTGACTGCTTCGTGGAGCGCTTCCTGGACGCCCCGCGGCACGTCGAGACCCAGTGCCTGGCCGACGCCCACGGCAACGTGGTGGTCGTCTCCACCCGCGACTGCTCCCTGCAGCGGCGCAACCAGAAGCTCGTGGAGGAGGCGCCGGCGCCGTTCCTGTCGGAGGAGCAGAACCGCCTGCTCTACGACTCCTCCAAGGCGATCCTGCGCGAGGCCGGCTACCAGGGCGCGGGCACGTGCGAGTTCCTCGTGGGCCGCGACGGCACCATCACGTTCCTGGAGGTCAACACCCGCCTGCAGGTCGAGCACCCCGTGTCCGAGGAGGTCACGGGCATCGACCTGGTGCGCGAGCAGTTCCGGCTGGCCCGCGGCGAGGTCCTCGGCTACGACGACCCGCCGGTGCGGGGGCACTCCATCGAGTTCCGCATCAACGGCGAGGACCCCGGACGGCACTTCATGCCCTCCCCCGGCACCATCACCGCCCTGGACCTGCCCGGCGGCCCCGGCGTGCGCGTGGACTCCGGGGTGCAGGCCGGCGAGACCGTGGGCGGGAACTTCGACTCCATGCTCGCCAAGCTGATCGTCACCGGGGCCACCCGGCATCAGGCCGTCGAGCGCTCCCGCCGGGCGCTGGCGGAGCTGCGCATCGAGGGCATGCCCACCGTGGTCCCCTTCCACCGCGCGGTGGTCGCCGACCCCGCCTTCGCCCCCGCGGAGGGCACCCCGTTCTCCGTGCACACCCGGTGGATCGAGACCGAGTTCGACAACACCATCCCGCCGTTCGAGGGCGTCCCGCAGGCCGGGCCCGAGGCGGAGGAGCGCCAGGCGATCGTCGTCGAGGTCTCCGGCAAGCGCCTCGAGGTGGTCCTGCCCGCCCTGCCCGGTGCGGCCAAGCCCAACGGGACGACCACCGCCAAGCCCCGCAAGTCCCGTGCGGCCCGCGGCGGCGGTGCCGCCGCGGCGAGCGGCGACAGCCTGAGCTCCCCGATGCAGGGCACCATCGTGAAGATCGCCGTGGACAACGGGGACGAGGTGGCGGAGGGCGACCTCGTGCTCGTGCTCGAGGCCATGAAGATGGAGCAGCCGCTGACCGCCCACAAGTCGGGCACGGTCTCCGGGCTCTCCGTGAGCCCCGGGGACACCGTCTCCGCCGGCGCCGTCCTCGCCACCATCGCCTGACGCGGACGGCCCCGCACCGATGAGCACCCGACCGGCCGGCGCCCCCGCGCGCTGCCTCGTGGACCTCTCCGCGCAGGACCGGCTCCGCGGCGTCGCCCCCGCCCGGGCGCCGCGGCTGCGGGTACTGTGCTGCCCGCCCGCGGGCGCGGCCGCCGGCTACTGGCGGTTCCTGGTGCGCGAGGACGTGCATGTGCTCGGCGTCCAGTACCCCGGCCGGGAGAGCCGCTTCCGGGAGCCGCCCGCCGCCTCGATCACCGCGCTCGCCGCGGAGGCGGCCGAGGCCGTCGCCGGCGCGCCCTGGGCGTCCTCGGACGTCCCGCTCGTGGTGCTGGGTCACAGCATGGGCGCGTCCGTCGCCGCCGAGCTCGCCTCCCTGCTCGAGCGCCGGACCGGGATCCGGGTCGCGCTGCTCGTCCTCTCGGCGAAGACCGCCCCGGGCGCCGGAGGCAGCGCGGTCGACGCGGACCCGGACCTGCGCGCCGGGCTCGACCCGCAGGACCCGGGTGCGGACGACGCGCTGGCCCGGTGGCTGCGGCGGCTGGGCGGCACCCCCGAGGCGGTGCTGGCGAACCCCGAGCTGCTGGCCCTGCAGCTGCCGGCCCTGCGGGCGGACCTGCGGGCCTCCCGGGCCTACGACCGGCTCCCCGTCCCGGTCCGCGCTCCCCTGCTGCTGCTGCGCGGCACGGAGGACACCACCGTGGACGCCGCCGACCTGGACGCCTGGTGCCCGGTCAGCACCGGCTCCGTGCAGCGGCGGGAGTACCCCGGAGGCCACCACCCGTACGCCGGCCACCGGGACCGGCTGCTCGGGGACCTCGAGGCGTGCGCCGGGCCCGGCGGGGCGCCGGTGCCCCGCACCCGGTGAGCCGGCCGTGCTGAGCGGACCGCCGTGACGACGTCCCCGGTCTCCTCCCGGGGCCCCCGCCACGCGCTCTGGACCCCGCTGCCCGCCCCCTGCCGGGCCGACGACGTCCTGCTGGTCCGGGCCTACGTGAGCGAGCTGGTCCCGTGGGCGCGCGGGGTCGAGGCCGCCTGGCTGGACCCGGTGGAGCGGGCCCGCCGGGACGGCTTCCTGCGCGAGCAGGACCGCGAGGCGTTCCTCGCCCGCCGCTGCCTGCTGCGCGCCGTGCTGGCCGAGCGGCTGCGCACCGAGCCGGCCGCGGTGCCGCTGGGGCCCGCGCCCGGGGCCGCCGGTCGGCGCGGCCGTCCCGGGGTGCCCGGGCTGCACTTCTCGCTGTCCTCCAGCGGCGGGCACGTCCTGCTCGCCACCGGGCCGCGGGAGCTGGGGATCGACGTCGAGGCCGTCCCCGACCTCGCCGGCGCGGAGCAGATGTCCCGCGTCCTGCACCCGGCCGAGCGGCGCCGCCTCGCCTGGACCCGCCGCGGGCGCCGGCCGGCCGCCGCGGCGCGGGTGTGGGCGCGCAAGGAGTCCCTGCTCAAGGCCATGGGTGCCGGGCTCTCCCGCGACCCAGCGGTGGACCGGGTGGGCGCCGGCCGGTCCCCCCGCAACCCGCTGCCCGGCTGGCGGATCCTGGACCTGCCCCTGGGTCCCGGCGGCGCGGACGCCCGGGCGGCGCTGACCGTGAGCGAGCCCTGGACCGATCGGCGCGCCCGGGGCTGAATCGCTGGAGGCCCCGGCGCGGCGCACGGCCCGCGGCGCGTCAAGATGCGCACCCTTCCAGGATGTGAGACGGAGAACCCACCATCCGGACCCCCCGGCGTACCATCGAGTCTTTGTTCCCGCCCACTGCTACGACCGAGGTTTCCCCATGTCCTCTTCGGTGACCGGGCAGGACGCCACCGGCGCGTCCGCCCCCTCCCTCCCCCTGTCCCAGCGCGTGCCCCGCAGCCGGGTGATCCTGGCCTCCCTCGTGGGCACCACGATCGAGTTCTACGACTTCTACGTCTACGCGACCGCGGCCGTGGCCGTGTTCCCCGCCCTGTTCTTCACCGGCGAGGACGAGACGGCCAAGCTGCTCGCCTCCATGGCGACCTTCGCCGCGGCCTTCGTGGCCCGCCCGATCGGCTCCGTGATCTTCGGCCACTTCGGCGACCGGATCGGCCGCAAGGCCACGCTGATCGGCGCGCTGCTGACCATGGGCATCGCCACGTTCCTCATCGGCCTGCTGCCCACCTACTACTCGATCGGCATCTGGGCCCCGCTCATCCTCACGATCCTGCGCTTCTGCCAGGGCCTGGGCCTGGGCGGCGAGTGGTCCGGCGCGGCCCTGCTCGCCACCGAGTACGCCGAGGAGGGCAAGCGGGCGCGCGCGGCCATGTGGCCGCAGCTCGGCGCCCCGTTCGGCTTCATCCTGGCCAACGGCTTCTTCCTGCTGCTCACCGTGGTGATGGGCTTCGTGTCGGTGGCCGAGCAGGGCACGGGCCACCCCTTCCTCACCTGGGGCTGGCGCGTCCCGTTCCTCGCGTCCGTGGTGATGGTGGTCGTCGGCCTGTACGTGCGCTTCAAGCTCGAGGAGACCCCGGTCTTCCAGAAGGCCCTGGACCAGGGCCAGAAGGTCCAGACCCCGCTGGTCGAGGCGTTCCGGGGCTCGTGGCTGCAGATGATCCAGGGCACGTTCATCATGCTCGCCACCTACATGCTCTTCTACCTGATGACCGCGTGGATCCTCTCCTACGGCATCGGCAGCCCCGCCAACGGCGGCCTCGGCATCCCCTACCGCGACTTCCTGGTGCTCCAGCTGCTCGCCGTGCTCCTGTTCGCCGCGATGGTGCCCGTCTCCGGGTGGGTCGCCGACCGCTTCGGCCGGCGCAGCTCGCAGCTGGTCATCACCACGGTGATCCTGCTCTTCGGCCTGAGCTTCGGCCTGCTCATGGACCCGGCCGCGGTCGGCACCGGCGAGGACGTCAGCACGGGCCGCGTGCTCTTCTTCCTCGTGGTCGGCATGACGCTGATGGGCCTGACCTTCGGCTCGATGTCCGCGATCCTGCCCGAGCTGTTCCCCACGAACGTGCGCTACACCGGCTCCGGCGTCGCGTACAACACGGCCTCGATCCTCGGTGCCGCCATCACCCCCTACGTCGCCGTGACGCTCAACGCGAGCTACGGCGTGGGCTCCGTGGGCCTCTACCTGGCGTTCGGCGCCGTGCTGACCCTGGTGGCGCTCTGGTTCTCCCCGGAGACCAAGGACGTCGACATGGAGAACGTGGTCACCCGCCGCTGAGCTCCCCGCCCGGCACGGCACGCGCGACGGCCGCATCCCCGAGGGGA
>NZ_JBHVDI010000195.1:0-5830 GCF_042802875.1 Kocuria sp. NPDC057446
CGTCCCAGGGTAGCCAATTCCCGCCGCGCCCGCCGACGGCCGGGGACCTGGGACAATGGGGGCATGACGACTCCCCAGCAGCCCGGCGGCCCCGACGAACTGCCCATCCGCGACGACATGATCCGGCTGGGCCAGGCCCTGAAGCTGGCGAACCTCGCGGAGGACGGGGCGCACGCCCGGGGCCTCGTGGAGGACGGTCAGGTCTCGGTCAACGGCGAGGTCGAGACCCGGCGCGGCCGCCAGCTGCACCCGGGCGACGTCGTCTCCGCGGGCGGCGCGTCGGTCCGGATCACCGCCGGGGGCTGACCCGGCCGGCCGGGTCCCCCAGCACCACCTGGGTGAGGTACTCGCGCACGTGCCCCACCTCCTGCGGGCTGATCCCGTGGCCCACCCCGGTGTAGTGCACCTTCGTCACGTCGGCGTGCTCGAGGGCCCACTCGGCCGTGGCGTCGACCAGCTCCGGCGGGATGACCGGGTCCTGCGGATCGCGGCCCCAGAACATCCGCAGCGGCTGCTCCCGCAGCGTCGCGTCGGCGAAGAGGGGGTGCTCCCCGGGCACCACGAACCCGGAGAGCCCGACCACCGCGGCGATCTCCCCGGGCATGTGGCGGGCGAGGGACGTGGCCATCGCCATGCCCTGCGAGAACCCGAGCAGCGTGATGCTGGGGTGGTCCGCGGCCAGCTCCCGCAGCCACGCCGCGACCGGCTCCACCGCCTCGGCGACCCGGTCGACGGAGAAGCTGAGGTCCGCCGCGAGCGGGAACCACTGGTAGCCGAACCGAACGGCCTGCGGGGCGCGCAGGGACGCCACGCTGAAGTCGTCCGGCAGGGCCGGGACGAGGCCCATGAGGTCCTGCTCGTGCGAGCCGTAGCCGTGCAGGAGCACGAGCAGCGGGGTTCCGGGGCGGGCGTCGGCGTCGTTGCTCCACACGGCGAAGGGGGAGGCGGTCCCGGTCGGGACGGAGGCGTCGGTCATGGCACCAGTGTGCCATCCGGGCCCGGCGGTCCGAGGACGCCCCGGGACACGGGGCGGGCGCGTGGACGCCCGCCGGAGCCGGTGGTAGACCGGGGAGCATGACCGAGACGACAGGCCCCCCGGACACCGTCCCTCCCGTCCACCCCTGGCGGCGCATGGTGGCGATCGGCGACTCCTTCACGGAGGGCATCGGGGACCCGGACCCCGGGTCCCCCGGCGGCCACCGCGGCTGGGCGGACCGGGTCGCGGAGGAGCTGGACCGGCTCTCCCCCGGTCTGTCCTACGCCAACCTCGCCATCCGCGGCCGGCTCTTCCGCCAGATCGTCGACGAGCAGGTCGGGCCGGCCCTGGAGCTGTCCCCGGACCTCGTGACGGTCTGCGCGGGCGGCAACGACATGCTGCGCCCCGGCGGGGACCCGGATGCGATCGCCGAGGAGATGGACGACGTCGTCGGCCGGCTCGCGGCGGACGGGGCCACCGTCGTCATGGTCGGCGGCCCGGACATCGGCGCCACCCCGGTGCTGCGCGGGATCCGGGGCCGGATCGCGGTCTACAACGAGAACGTGCGGGTGGTCGCGTCCCGGCACGACGCCGTCCTGGTGGACCTGTGGGGGCTGCGGGAGCTGGCCGACCCGGCGATGTGGGACCCCGACCGGCTGCACTTCTCGGCCCTGGGCCACCACCGGATCGCGGTCGAGGTGCTCGACACCCTGGGCCTCGAGCACGGTCTGGTGCCCGAGGTCGTCCCCGACCGCCCGCCGTCGTCGTGGCGGCAGGCCCGCCGGGAGGACCTCGTCTGGGCCCACCGCTATCTGCGGCCGTGGGTGGCACGCCGCATCCGGCGCACGAGCTCGGGGGCGCAGGTCCGGCCGAAGCGCCCGCACTTCGGCACCGCCACGGTGCCCGGGGGCGGTCTCGCGCCCGGGGACCGGGGCACCGCCGGGGACCGGGCCGACGACGCGTCCGCCGCCGGGAACGGGCCCGTCGCCGGGAGCGGTTGAGGGGTCCGCGCCGGGCCGAGGGCACCGCCGGCGGCTCAGCGCTCGCGCAGCACGGTCTCCACGAGCAGCTTGCCGAGCTGCGGCGCCTCGATGAGGAAGCCGTCGTGGCCCGAGGGCGAGGTGAGCGTGTGCCGCCGGACGTCCCCCGGCAGCGCGGCGGCCAGCACGTCGGACTCGCGGGGCAGGTAGAGCCGGTCGGAGTCCACCGCGGCCACGAGCCACTCGCACGAGGTCACGGACAGCGCCTCCTCGAGCGTGCCGCGGTCCCGCGCCACGTCGTGGGACATGAGCGTCTCGTTGACGGCCAGGTAGCTGTTGGCGTCGAAGCGGCCGGCCAGCTTGGACGCCTGGTGGTCGAGGTAGCTCTCCACCTGGTAGCGGCCCCGCCCGCCGGGATGCGTGTCGATGACCTCCTCGTCGGCCTGCGGCGAGCGCCCGAACCGGTGGTGCAGCTCGTCGGCCGAGCGGTAGGTGATGTGGGCGATCCGCCGGGCCAGTCCCAGACCCGTGACCGGCGGCGGGCCGTCGTAGTAGTCCCCGCCGCGGAAGTCGGGGTCCTGCCGGATGGCGAGGTTCTGCGCCTGTCCCCACGCGAGCTGCTCGGCGCTGGACTGGGCGCACGCGGCGACCACCGCGCACGCCCGGACCCGGTCCGGGTACGTCACGGCCCACTCCAGGGCGCGGGCCCCGCCCATGGAGCCGCCGATGACCAGGCGCCACGCGTCGATGCCGAGGGCGTCGGCCAGGGCCTCCTCCGCGTGGACCGAGTCCCGGACGGTGATGAGCGGGAAGCGGGAGCCCCAGGGGCGGCCCTCGGGGTCCACGTCCGGCGGCGCCGGGCTCGCCGGGCCCGTGGACCCGTAGCAGCCGCCCAGGATGTTGGTGCAGACCACGAACCAGCGGTCCGTGTCGATGGCCGCGCCGGGGCCGACGAGGCCCTCCCACCAGCCGCCGCTCTCGGCGGCGCGGCGCTCGGCCCCGGAGGCGCCGGGACGGACCCGGCCGCTCGCCACGTGGGTGTCCCCGGTGAGGGCGTGCTCGACGAGCACCGCGTTGGAGCCGTCCGGGGCGAGGGTGCCCCACGTCTCGTACGCGATCCGGACGTCGGGCAGCCGGAAGCCCGACTCGAGCTCCAGCTCCCCGATCCCGGCCAGCCGCGGCACCCCGTCCTCGCGGACGGCGGTCCCGGCTCCCCCGACGACCGTCACGGTCACTCCTGTCCTCCCGGCGCGGCCGCCGCCGCGGCGAAGCCCTGCTCGAGGTCGGCCAGGATGTCGTCGATGTTCTCCAGGCCCACGGACAGGCGCACGAAGCCGGGCTCCACACCGGCGGCCAGCTGCTCCTCGGGCAGGAGCTGGCTGTGCGTGGTGGACGCGGGGTGGATCACGAGGGAGCGGACGTCGCCGATGTTGGCGACGTTCGAGTGCAGGGTCAGGGCGTCCACGAAGGCCGCACCGGCCTCCCGGCCGCCGTCGAGCACGAAGCCCAGGATGGACCCGGCGCCCCGGGGCGCGTACTTCTGCGCCCGCCCGTGCCACCGGGAGGACTCGAGCCCGGCCCAGGACACCGAGCGCACGTCCTCCCGCGCCTCGAGCCAGCGGGCCACCGTCCCGGCGTTGGCCACGTGGCGCTCCATCCGCAGGGACAGCGTCTCGATGCCCTGCTCGATGAGGAACGCGTTGAACGGGGAGATCGCCGAGCCGAGGTCGCGCAGCAGCTGCACGCGGGCCTTGAGGATGTAGGACAGGTTCACGCCGAAGGGCCCGTCCGCGCCCAGGGTCTCGGCGTAGACGAGACCGCCGTAGGACTCGTCCGGCTGGTTGAAGCCGGGGAAGCGCTCCGGGTAGCGGCCGTAGTCGAAGGCCCCCGAGTCCACGATCACGCCGCCGATGGCGGTGCCGTGCCCGCCCAGGAACTTGGTGGCCGAGTGCACCACCACGTCCGCGCCCCAGCGGAACGGCTGGATCAGGTAGGGGGTCGCCACGGTGTTGTCCACGATCAGCGGGACCTCGTGGTCGTGGGCGATCCCGGCGACCGCCTCGATGTCGAGCACGTCGTTGCGCGGGTTCGGGATGGTCTCGGCGAAGAAGGCCTTCGTGTTCGGCCGGACCGCCCGCCGCCAGGCCTCGGGGTCGTCCGGGTCCGTCACGAAGGTCGTCTCGACGCCGAGCTTGGGCAGCGTGAACTTGAGGAGGTTGTAGGTCCCGCCGTAGAGGCTGGGGCTGGCGACGACGTGGTCGCCCGCGCCGGCGAGGTTGAGCACGGCGAACGTCGTCGCCGACTGCCCCGCGCTGAGCATGAGGGCGCCCACGCCGCCCTCCAGGGCGGCGATCCGGTTCTCCACGACCTCGGTGGTCGGATTGCCGATCCGCGTGTAGATCGGGCCCAGCTCGGCGAGCGCGAAGCGGTCGGCGGCGGTCCGGGCGTCGGGGAAGACGAAGGACGTGGTCTGGTGGATCGGCAGGGCGCGGGAGCCGGTGACCGGGTCGGGGCGCTGCCCCGCGTGGATCTGCCGGGTCTCGAAGGCCCAGCCGGCGGGGTTCTCCGGGGTCGGGCGCTGGGTCGCGGCAGCGTCCGTGTGCGTCGTGGCGGCGTCGGTGGCGGGAGCGAGGGGATCGGACATGCCGTGGGACTCCTTGTGGATCTCAGGGGTCCCGTCCCGGCCGAGGCGGTGCGGCCGGGAACGACCGGGCGCCGGGGACCCGCGCTTGCTCGCTCGCCGGTCGCGAGGAGCCTGGTCTTCACCCAGGGCACCCCACCGCGGTGGAGGGTTGCCGGCCAGCTAGCTGGGGCTTGGACGCTGGCGCTCATGACCTGCACGACATTCTCCGGATTCGGGCGTCACGGCGTCAAGCCGGGTCCGGGGACGACGCCCGGCGGGCCGCCGACCGCAGGACGACGGGGGCGCCGCGGGCCGATTTGGAGACGAAACTCACAGGGTGCCACGATGTGCCCATGAGAGTCGACCACGTGTCCTACGCCTGCCGCCCGGAGGGCCTGGCGGCCACCACCGAGCGGATCGCGGACCAGCTCGGGATCGAGCCGGTCAAGGGTGGGGTGCACCCCCGATTCGGCACCCGCAACATGATCCTGCCGCTCACCAACCACCAGTACGTGGAGGTCGTCGAGGTCCTCCAGCACCCGGCGGCGGAGAAGGCGCCCTTCGGCCAGGCCGTGCGCGCTCGGTCCGAGGCCGGCGGCGGCTGGCTGGGCTGGGTCGTGGAGGTCGAGGACCTCGCCCCCTTCGAGCAGCGCCTCGGCCGCCACGCCGTGCCCGGCCACCGGGTCTTCCCGGACGGCCGGTGCCTGGAGTGGCACCAGATCGGCGTCAAGGGCCTGATCGCGGATCCGCAGCTGCCGTTCATGATCCACTTCGACTCCGCCCCGGAGATGCACCCGTCCCAGGCGCGGCTCACGGACGTCGGGCTCGCGGGCATGTGCATCGCCGGGGCCCCGGAGCGGGTCGCCGAGTGGCTGGGCGCGCCTGTGGAGACCGCGCTCGAGGACCTCGAGGTCGACTGGCGCTATCCCGAGGGCACCCCGGGGGTCCTCTCCGTCACCTTCAGCACCCCGGACGGCGCCGTCACCATCTGAGTCCGACCGGGCCCGATGCACCGTGCGCCACCCGGGCGTCGGGGGCCGTCGAGCCCCCGGAGGCCGGGTGGGGCTGGACGCGCGCTCCAGCAGATCCACGGGGACGACGCCGAGTCGCGGTGGTGGCGGCTGAGCCTGGAGCAGTCCCGGGTGGGCATGGTCGCCGCCGGGCTGGTCGAGGAGGCCGACTTCGAGGCCGCGTACCGGGAGATGGCCCAGCCCGATTTCCACGATCTGTCGCTGGCGGTGCTCACCGCCG
>NZ_JBHVDI010000196.1:0-5803 GCF_042802875.1 Kocuria sp. NPDC057446
GCGCCGGCGGCCGCGGGTCACCGGACGAGGTCGGCCCAGCCGGTCGTCCGGGCGCTGCTCGCCAGGGCCGGACGCGATTGCGCGGGCTCGGGCAGGAGCAGCGCCAGGTCGGCGACGGCCCGGGTGGCCCAGGAGGGGCCGGTGCGGTCGGGGGCGGTCGTGGCGGCGTCCCCCGACCGGTGCAGGCGGGCCGCACGGCTCAGGATCAGCAGGCCGGCCACGGCCAGGCCGACGCCCACCCAGGCGGGGGAGCGGTAGCCCCAGCCGGCGGAGATGACGGCGCCGCCGAGGAACGCGCCCATGGCGTTGGCCAGGTTGAACGCCGCGTGGTTCATCGCGGCGGTCAGGGACGGGGCGTCCTTGGCCTCGCGCAGCAGGCGCATCTGCAGCGCGGTGCTGAAGAGGGCGCCCATCAGACCGATCCACAGCACGCCGAGCACGGCCGCGACCGCGGAGTGGGCGAACAGGCCGAAGAAGGCGAGGGCCACGCCGGAGACGGCTCCCGCGCCCAGGGCGGTCCGCTCGATGGACCGGTCCAGCAGGGGACCCGCCAGCAGGGAGCCGGCGGTCATGCCCACGCCGTACACGGCCAGCACCCACGGCACCAGCGAGATGTCGAGACCGCTGAGCTCGGTCAGGATCGGGGAGACGAACGTGTAGACCGCGAACATGCCGCCGAAGCCGACCGCCCCGGCCAGCAGGGTCAGGGCCACCTGGGGGCGGCCCAGGGCGCGGACCTCCTGGGCCACGGAGACGCCGCCCTCGTTGCGGGTGCGGGGGATCCAGAGGGCGAGGGCGGCCACGGTGAGCACGCCGATGAGGACCACGAGCCCGTAGCCGGCCCGCCAGCCGAGGCTCCCGCCGAGCACGGCGGCCAGGGGCACGCCGACGATGTTGGCGACGGTCAGGCCCAGGGCCACCCGGGCCACGGCCGTGCCGCGGCGCTCGCGCGGCACCAGGGAGGAGGCCACCACGGCGGCGACCCCGAAGTAGGCGCCGTGCGGCAGGCCGGAGAGGAAGCGCGCCACGTACAGCCACTCGAGGGACGGGGCGGCGGCCGACAGGACGTTGCCGGCGGTGAAGGCCGCCATCAGCCCGAGCAGGAGCCGCTTGCGCTCCACCCGGGCGGTGAGGGACGTGATGAGCGGCGCGCCGACCACCACGCCCAGGGCGTAGAGGGAGATGGCGTGCCCCAGGGAGGGGATCGAGGCGTCGAGGTCCTCGGCGATGAAGGGCAGCAGGCCCATCGAGGCGAACTCGGTGGTGCCCACGCCGAAGCCGCCGAGGGCGAGGGCGAAGAGGGCGAACCGGGTGCCGGTGCGGTCCGGGGCGTTGATCACCTGGAGCACGGCAGTGCGAGGTGCGGACATGGCAGTTCCTTCCGTGTGGAACAAGGGGGTGGTGGAAGGCGCGTCGTCGGGCCGAACTGGTGGAACCCTCGATGCTACGGACGATGTCGAGGGCATCCAACGATTCGGGCCTGTGATCTTGGACAAACCGGGGGGTGTGTGATAGAGGTCGCGCCGCCACCGGGTGGGCCGTGCACGGCCCGGGTCCTCCGCCGGCCGCCGCGCCAAGGGGCCATCGACCCCCGAAGGCCTGGCCGGGCGGCGTCCGGGTGACCTAGAGTCGAAGTGATCAGCACCCTGCTGAACGGGCGGCACGGGTGGCCGGCGCACCGGCGCCGGGAGCTCGTGCCACCGCCCACGGAAACGGACATCACCACGACGAGGAGGCGCCTCCCATGACCGACACCCACGCCGCGGGGCCGGGCACGGATGTCATCGACATCCTCACCGCCGACCACCAGGACATGCTCGAGCTGCTCGGCAGGATCGAGGGCGCGCCGGACGCCGCCGAACGCCGGGAGCTCGCCGACACCGTCATCGCGGAGGTCATGCGCCACGCCGTCGCGGAGGAGATGCACGTCTACCCCGTGATGGAGAAGCACCTGCCCGACGGCGCCGAGGAGGTCGAGCACGACAAGAAGGAGCACGACGAGCTCGTCCAGGTCATGAAGCAGGTCGAGGGCGTCGACGCCTCCGAGCCGGCCTTCCTGGAGCTGATCCGCGAGATGCAGGCGCAGCTGCGCCACCACATCGAGGACGAGGAGTCGGACCAGTTCCCGAAGCTGCGGGCGCACATTTCGGCCGAGGACCTCGTGGAGCTGGGCCGGAAGGTCGAGAACGCCAAGAAGGTGGCGCCGACCCGGCCCCACCCCCACGCCCCGCACTCGGAGCTCTTTCACAAGACCATCGGGCCCGGCGTCGGCATGGTCGACCGCCTCCGGGACAAGCTCACCGGGCGCAGCACCGGCTAGGCCCGGCCGGGCCGCAGGACCCGCACGGCACGGACCCCTGCCGGACGAGCACCGCACGATGCTCGTCCGGCGGGGGTCCGTGCCGTGTCGGAGGGATCCCCAGGGCCGGGGCCGCCGACGCCGAGCCGGAACACCCCTGTCGATCCAAGGTTGAGTGAGGTAGACTCAGGTTAGCTGAACTGTCCGGCCGCACTCGAGGAAGCGCAACGCCGGGTCGGTTCGTTCCCGATCGATCCCAGACCGTCCCTCGCCAAGGAGCCGCAGTGGAGACCAAGTTCACCACCAAGTCCCAGGAGGCGCTCTCCGCCGCCTCGACCAACGCCTCGACCGCGGGCAACCCGCAGGTCGAGCCCGCCCACCTCCTCAAGGCCCTCATGGACCAGCGGGACGGCGTGGCCGTCGCCGTCCTGAAGGCCACCGGGGCCGACGTCGACGCCGTCTCCGCGCAGGCCAGCGCCGCCATCAAGGCCCTGCCCTCCGCGTCCGGGTCCTCCACGGCCCAGGCCCAGTTCAACCGGGGCGCGCTGCAGGTCATCCAGGCCGCGGAGCAGTTCGCCCAGTCCCTCGGCGACGAGTACATCTCCACCGAGCACCTCCTGTACGGCCTCGCCCAGCAGGACGGGAAGACCGGGGACATCCTGCGGGGCGCGGGCGCCGGTCCGGAGCAGCTGAAGACCGCCGTCCCGTCCGTGCGAGGGGACCGCCGCGTGACCACCGCCGACCCCGAGGGCACGTTCCAGGCGCTCGAGAAGTTCGGCACCGACCTGACCGCCATGGCCCGCGAGGGCAAGCTGGACCCCGTCATCGGGCGCGACTCCGAGATCCGGCGCGTGGTGCAGGTGCTGTCGCGCCGCACCAAGAACAACCCCGTGCTGATCGGCGAGCCCGGCGTCGGCAAGACCGCCGTGGTCGAGGGCCTCGCCCAGCGCATGGTCGCCGGGGACGTCCCCGAGTCGCTGCGCGGCAAGACGCTGATCTCCCTGGACCTCGGGTCCATGGTGGCCGGCGCCAAGTACCGCGGCGAGTTCGAGGAGCGGCTCAAGGCCGTGCTCGAGGAGATCAAGCAGTCCGAGGGCCGGATCGTCACCTTCATCGACGAGATCCACACCGTGGTCGGCGCCGGCGCCGCCGAGGGCTCGATGGACGCCGGCAACATGCTCAAGCCCATGCTGGCCCGCGGCGAGCTGCGCCTGATCGGCGCGACCACCCTGGACGAGTACCGGGAGAACATCGAGAAGGACGCCGCCCTGGAGCGCCGCTTCCAGCAGGTCTACGTGGGGGAGCCCTCCGTGGAGGACACGGTGGCGATCCTGCGCGGGCTCAAGGAGCGCTACGAGGCCCACCACAAGGTGCAGATCGCGGACGCCGCGCTCGTCGCGGCGGCCACGCTGTCCCACCGGTACATCCCGGGCCGGCAGCTGCCGGACAAGGCGATCGACCTGGTCGACGAGGCGGCCTCGCGGCTGCGCATGGAGATCGACTCCGCGCCGGAGGAGATCGACCAGCTGCGCCGGGCCGTGGACCGCCTGACCATGGAGGAGCTCGCCCTCGAGCGCGAGACCGACCCCGCGTCGGTCGAGCGCCTCGCCGCGCTGCGCCAGGAGCTCGCCGACAAGCGGGCGGACCTGGACGCCCTCAACGCCCGGTGGGAGGCGGAGAAGGCCGGGCTCAACCGCGTGGGCGACCTCAAGGAGCGGATCGACAACCTGCGCTCGCAGGCGGAGATGGCCCAGCGCCAGGGCGACCTCGCCGAGGCCTCCCGGCTGCTCTACGGGGAGATCCCCGCCCTGCAGAAGGAGCTCGACGCCGCCCAGGAGCAGGAGGACACCTCCGCCCCGCACGACACCATGGTCTCCGAGGAGGTCTCGGCCGACGACGTGGCCGAGGTGATCTCGGCCTGGACCGGCATCCCCGCCGGCCGCATGCTCCAGGGGGAGACCGAGAAGCTGCTGCACATGGAGGAGGTCCTCGGGCAGCGGCTCATCGGCCAGCACCGGGCCGTGCAGGCCGTGGCGGACGCCGTGCGCCGCTCGCGCGCCGGCATCGCCGACCCGAACCGGCCGATCGGCTCCTTCCTCTTCCTGGGTCCCACCGGCGTGGGCAAGACCGAGCTCGCCAAGTCCCTGGCGGAGTTCCAGTTCGACGACGAGCGCGCCCTGGTGCGGATCGACATGTCCGAGTACGGGGAGAAGCACACGGTCTCCCGGCTGGTCGGAGCCCCTCCGGGCTACGTGGGCTACGAGGAGGGCGGCCAGCTCACCGAGTCCGTGCGGCGCCGCCCGTACTCGGTGGTCCTGCTCGACGAGATCGAGAAGGCCCACCCGGACGTCTTCGACATCCTCCTGCAGGTGCTCGACGACGGCCGGCTCACCGACGGCCAGGGGCGCACGGTCGACTTCCGCAACGTGATCCTCATCCTCACCTCGAACCTGGGCAGCCAGTTCCTGGTGGACCAGACCATCGAGGCGGAGGCCAAGAATCAGGCCGTGATGAACGTGGTCAACGCCTCGTTCAAGCCCGAGTTCCTGAACCGGCTCGACGACGTCATCCTCTTCGACCCGCTGTCCACGTCCGATCTGTCGAAGATCGTGGACATCCAGGTCGCCCAGCTGGCCGAGCGGCTGGGGCAGCGCCGCCTGGGCCTGGAGGTCACGCCCGCCGCCACCGAGTGGCTGGGCATCACCGGCTACGACCCGGCCTACGGGGCGCGGCCGCTGCGGCGGCTGGTGCAGCGGGAGATCGGGGACAAGCTCGCCAGGGCCATCCTCTCCGGGGCGGTGCTGGACGGCGACACGGTCCGGGTGGACGTCGACGCCGACGTGGTGGCGGACGGGCTCACGGTCACCGCCGTGTCCGAACAGGCGCACGCCGCGGGCTGAGCGCCGGTGCACGCCGCGCCCCGGGCCGCCGCCGGGAGGACCCGGGGGCGGCCCGCCACGGCCGGTCCCGGGCCGCGTGCGGGCCGCCTCCCGTGAGGTTGCCGACAGTCCACCGCGCCGGGCCCGGGCCGGACGCGACGGGCTGGCAAACCATGTACCCTGGTCTCACGAACCATTCATACGACATTTCCGGGGCCGTACTCTGTGCCTGAGTGCCGCCGTCCGGACCAAGAGACAGAGGGGGTCACGCCATGGGGCGCGGCCGTCAAAAGGCGAAGGCGACACGGCAGGCGCGGGAGATGAAGTACTTCAGCCCGCAGACCGACCTCACGGCACTCCAGCGGGAACTGCGCGGCAGCGAGCAGATGCCCCCGCTGCGGGAACCGGTCGAGGAGGCCGTCGAGGAGGACGAGGACGACTACTCGGCCTACGTCGACAAGTACGCCGACGACTACGACGAGGACTTCCGCCGGTAAGCACCGGGAACTCCACTCGTCTCCACCGCCCGACGCAACAAGGTGCCCGTCCAGGACGAGCACCTTCTTCGCGTTCCCGCGAACAGCGAACGCCCCGCCGGCCGGCGGGGCGTTCGCTGTTCGCGGGA
>NZ_JBHVDI010000197.1:0-5755 GCF_042802875.1 Kocuria sp. NPDC057446
GGGGCGGGTCACCGGACCCGCCCCGCCGTCGTCGGACCGGTGGCGCGGGGCGCGGTGCTCAGCGGCCGGTCCCCGCGTAGACCGTGGCCTCCTCGTCGGAGTCCAGGCCGAAGGCGTGGTGCACCACGCGCACGGCCTCGTCGAGCCGATCCGCGTCCGTCAGGACCGAGATCCGCACCTCGGAGGTGGAGATCATGTCGATGTTGATGTTCGCGCCCGCGAGCGCCTCGAAGAACGTGAACGTCACGCCGGGGTTCGACTTCATGCCCGCGCCCACGAGGGAGAGCTTGCCGACCTCGTCGTCGTACTCCAGGCCCGCGTAGCCGATCTTCTCCTCGGCGGCGCGCAGCAGGCTCATGGCCAGGTCTCCCTGGGACTCGTCCAGAGTGAACGAGAGGTCGGTCTGGGGGGCGTCGCCGGTCGAGACGTTCTGCACGATCATGTCCACGTTGACCTTCGCCTCGGCGAGCAGCCGGAAGATCCGGGCCGCGAGACCGGGACGGTCGGGGACGCCGACCACAGTGACCTTCGCCTGGGAACGGTCGTGGGCGATGCCGGAGATGAGCGGCTGTTCCAACGGGATCTCCTTCGGGGAGGTGACGGCGTCTTCGGGACCCGGGATGACCCAGGTGCCCTCGTTCTGGGTGAAGGACGAGCGGACGTGCAGCTTCACGCCGAAGCGGCGCGCGTACTCGACGCAGCGCAGGTGCAGGATCTTCGCGCCGTTGGCGGCGAGCTCGAGCATCTCCTCGCTGCTGACCACGTCCAGCTTGCGGGCCTTGGGCGCGATGCGGGGGTCGGCGGTGTACACGCCGTCGACGTCGGAGTAGATCTCGCAGACGTCGGCGTCGAGCGCGGCGGCCAGCGCCACGGCGGTGGTGTCGGATCCGCCGCGGCCCAGGGTGGTGATGTCCTTGGTGGAGCGGTGCACGCCCTGGAACCCGGCGATGATCGCGATGTTGCCCTGGTCCAGGGACTCGCGCACGCGCTGCGGGTTCACCTCCACGAGCAGGGCCGCGCCGTGCGCGCCGTCTGTGATCATCCCGGCCTGGGAGCCGGTGAAGGACTTCGCGGGGGCGCCCATCCCGGACACCGCCATGGCCAGCAGGGCCATCGAGATGCGCTCGCCGGCGGTGAGCAGCATGTCGAGCTCGCGGGCCGGCGGCTTGCGCGTGACCTCGTTCGCGAGGTCCAGGAGCTCGTCCGTGGTGTCGCCCATGGCCGAGACGACGACGACGACGTCGTGGCCCCGGTTGCGCGTCTCGACGATCCGCCGTGCAACGCGGCGGACGCCGTCGGCGTCCGCGACGGAGGATCCACCGAACTTCTGCACGATCAGGCTCATGGGTTCAACTCCTGTGCTCGAGGGCGGCCGGGCTCCGGCGGTCGGCCCGGTCCGTGTGCCCGCTCCCCGCGGCAGGGCACCAGGACATGGTAGCGCGGGCGGTCAGGCGACGACCGTCCGGCCCTCGAACGCCCGGCCGAGGGTCACCTCGTCGGCGTACTCGAGGTCGCCGCCCACGGGCAGCCCGGAGGCCAGGCGCGTCACGCGGATCCCGAGGGTCTTGAGCATGCGGGAGAGGTAGGTGGCGGTGGCCTCGCCCTCCAGGTTCGGGTCGGTGGCGAGCACGACCTCCTGCACGGTGTCGCCGGAGAGCCGGGTCATCAGCTCCCGGATGCGCAGCTGGTCGGGACCGATGCCCTGGATGGGACTGATGGCCCCGCCCAGGACGTGGTACCGGCCGCGGAAGCTGCGGGTGCGCTCGATGGCCATGACGTCCTTGGACTCCTCGACCACGCAGATGACGCTGTCGTCCCGGCGGGCGTCGCGGCAGATGGCGCACTCCTCCAGCTCGGACACGTTGCCGCAGATCCGGCAGAACTTCACCTTGTCCTTGACCGCCG
This sequence comes from Kocuria sp. NPDC057446, assembly GCF_042802875.1. NCBI lineage: Bacteria > Bacillati > Actinomycetota > Actinomycetes > Micrococcales > Micrococcaceae > Kocuria > Kocuria sp. NPDC057446. The sequence goes on from NZ_JBHVDI010000197.1 coordinate 1,906, forward strand.
TCATGGCGTCGGCCAGGCGCCGGACGTCCTCCTTGTCGGCGTCGAGGAGGTGGAACGCGATCCGCTGCGCGGACTTCGGCCCGACGCCGGGCAGCCGGCCCAGCTCGTCGATCAGATCCTGAACGGCGCCTTCGTACACGTCTTCCTCGATTCCCGGGCCGGTGCGCGGCCCTGCTGCTCGTCCTCGGCCACGGTGTCACCGGGGTGCCGGTGCGTGGGGTGCCCGGCTCACTCCCCGGTGTGGAGGTCCCGCTCCTCGATCAGCATTCCCCCGAGGAGCCGCTCGATCGCGGCGCGGCCGTAGAGGGTGGAGTCCTCGAGCGCCTCGTCGTCCGAGCTGGGCACGAAGGAGTCGTCCCATTCTACGCCGCTGTCAGGCGGGGCCGCGGCGGCGGCGGGCGCCGTCCGTCCCGCGGCGATGGCCGCGGCGTGGCGCTCCCGGAAGCTCGGCCGAGCGTTCCGGTCGGCGCCGGCAGGAGCCGCCGTGGGGGCGTCCTGCTCCGCGGGGGCCGGTGCCCCGGACGTGGCCGGGGGAGTGGTGCCCGTGGCCGTCCCCGGGCCTTGCGGCCGGGCGGCAGGGCGCGCGCCGGGGGTCGTGGTGCCGCCTGCCGCCGAGGCGCCGCCGCCGGGGCCCCGACCGGGCGCGGCACCGGGGGACTGCCGGGCGGAGGCCGCGGGGCGCCACTGCTCCGGGGGAGCGGCGTCCGGATCGTCGACGCCGTCCGGATGGGGCGCTTCGCCCGGATACGGGGGCTCGTCCGGGTACGGCGGTTCGTCCGGGTACGGGGGCTCCTCGGGCGGCGGGACGTCGTCGTCCGACGGGGGGACGTCCCGGTCCCGTGCTCCCGGGGCGCCGCCGGCCGGCGCCCGGGGCGGACGTCCGCCGGTGTCGGAACCGCTCTGTGGAGCGGTCTGCGGAGCCGATCGGCGGCCGGGGTGCTCGCCGTCGGACCGGTCCGCCGTCGGCAGCGGCCCCGGGGCTCGCTCCCCGGACTGCGCCGACGACCCGATGGCGGGCTCGGCGGGATTCTCGGCCGGGGCCTCGGTGGTGATCTCCGTGGTGGTCTCCGCGGGGCGCTCGGCCGGCGCCGCGGGGGAGCCGCCGCCCTGGGGAATGGCGGCGACCGACCAGCTGTGCACGGGCTCCTGGGCCCAGGCGGGGTCGGCCCACTCCGCGGGCGCGTCCGTGGCCGGTCTGCCGTGCGCGTCCCACGGATCCTGCCCGCCGTGGTCGCCGTCCCGGCCCGCCGCGCCCGGCTCCGGCGACGAGGTGGGCTCCGACGACGACTCCGGTGCCTCGGGCGGCGCGCCGCCCGGCGACGTGCCCGGTGTCCGGGGCGGGCCCGGCTGCTCGTCCCGGCCGCGCGGTCCGCCCGACCGGTCCTGGCCGGAGGCCCGGCGGTCCCGGCCGCCCTGGTCCCGGTCCTCCGGTGCACGCCGCTGGGGGCGCTGCCCGGCGGTGCCGGGGTCCGGCTCGTTCCGCTGACCGGGTGGGCGCGCCGACGGCTCCGGACCGCGCGGTGCTCCGCCGCCGCCGCCCCGGCCGTGGCCGCCGCCGGGCGGGACCGCCTCCGCACGGCAGTCGATGCCGAGGATCTGCTGCACCGCCTGGCGGAGGTCGTCCTCGAAGCGCGGGAAGTTCATGAGGTCGCCCTCGGCGTCGAACATGATGCGCAGCACCTTGCCGTCGAAGGACTGCGGGGTGCCGCGCTGGACGGTGAACCACGCGACCCGGCGGATGTCCGCGAGGGCGTTGACGATCTCGGGCCAGGAGGCGCGCAGCAGGTCGATCTCGTCGCCGCCGGGTTCGCCCGAGCGGGGCGTGTCCTGGTGGGGCGCCTGCTGCACGGGCACCTGTGGCGCAGGCGCGGGCGGCCGCGGCTCGGCGGGCCGCCCCTGTCCGGCGGACGGTGCCCGCTCCGCGGGTCGCTCCTGCCCGCCGTGCTCCGCGCCCACCGGGCGCTGGGGAGCGGCCGCGGACCGGTCCGCGACCCGGACGCTCGGCTGCTGCGCCACGGGCTGCTGCGCCACGGGCTCCTGCGCCACCGTCCCCTGGTGGGCCGCCCGCTGCGCGTCCGCCGCCGGCGCGGCCGGACCCGGTGCCCGCGGCGCGGTCGCCGGCTGCGCCACGGTCCCGCCCTCCGGCGGGGCGGCGGGAGCGGACTCGGGCGCCGGGGCGCCCGCGGTGGGCTTGGGAGAGCGCGCGGGGACGGCGGCGGGCTCGTCGGGACCGGGGGCCGCGGCGGCGCTCCGGCCGATGCTCAGCCGCCGTTCCAGCCGGTCGACGCGGGCGGTGACGCCGCGCGTGCTGTCCTCCGAGGACGGCAGCAGGATGCGTGCGCACAGCAGCTCGAGGTGGAGCTGGGGCGAGGTGGCCCCCGTCATCTCGGTGAGCGCGGTGTTCGTGATGTCCGCGGCACGGGAGAGCTCCGCGGCCCCGAGCTGGGACGCCTGGTTGCGCAGTCGGGCGATCTGGTCCTGGGGCATGCCGTGCAGGATGTTCCCCGCGGACTCCGGGACCGCGTTGACGATGACGAGGTCCCGGAACCGCTCGAGGAGGTCCTCCACGAAGCGGCGCGGGTCCTGGCCCGTCTGCACCACCCGGTCCACCGCGCGGAAGACCGTGGCGCCGTCCCCGGAAGCGAAGGCGTCGACCACGTCGTCGAGCAGGGCGCCGTGCGTGTAGCCCAGCAGGGCGACGGCGAGGTCGTAGCCGATGCCCCGCTCGTCGGAGCCGGCCATGAGCTGGTCGAGCACCGAGAGGGTGTCGCGCACGGACCCGGCGCCGGCGCGGACCACGAGGGAGAGCACCCCCGGGGCCACCTGCACCTGCTCCTCGGCGCAGAGCTGCTCGAGGTAGTGCATGAGCGGCTCGGTGGGGACCAGGCGGAAGGGGTAGTGGTGGGTGCGGGACCGGATGGTCGTGAGCACCTTGCTGGGCTCGGTGGTCGCGAAGATGAACTTGATGTGCTCCGGCGGCTCCTCGACGATCTTGAGCAGGGCGTTGAAGCCCTCGCGCGTGACCATGTGCGCCTCGTCGATGATGAAGATCTTGTACCGGTCCCGGACGGGGGCGAACGTGGCGCGCTCGCGCAGGTCGCGGGCGTGGTCCACGCCGCCGTGGCTGGCCGCGTCCATCTCGATCACGTCCAGGGAGCCGGCGCCGTCCCGGGCGAGGTCGCGGCAGCTGTCGCAGCGGCCGCACGGGGTGGCGGTGGGCCCCTCCGCGCAGTTGAGGCAGCGGGCCAGGATGCGGGCGGAGGTGGTCTTGCCGCAGCCGCGCGGGCCGGAGAAGAGGTAGGCGTGGCTGACCCTGTCCTTGCGCAGCGCCGTCATCAGCGGCTCGGTCACGTGCTCCTGACCGATGACGTCCTCGAAGGTCTCCGGGCGGTAGCGGCGGTACAGGGCGGTAGTCACAGATGACACCTTAGCGACGGAATCCGACAGGCGGGCCGGGCGGATCGGCGCTGGGGACGCGGGCCGCCGCGGGGACGAGAAGACCCCTCGCGCACCCGCCAGAGCCCATTTACCCTTGCTACCTTCCGGTCCTGGGGGAGTTCAACAGGATGACGCCACGCGAGGGGCTGTCGACGAGTCTAGCGGATCCGGCGGGGTGGGTCGAAACCCGGGTGCGCGGCCGCGGATTCGGCATTGCCCCGCGGTTCGGTTATGCTGGACCCCGCATGTTCCGGCGCCGTCAGGGCGCCGTGACCTGCGTGCCTGGAGGATTCGCCTAGCGGCCTATGGCGCACGCCTGGAACGCGTGTTGGGTTCACGCCCTCGGGGGTTCAAATCCCCCATCCTCCGCACGGTCAGCAAGAGCCCCGCACCCGGGAGAGCATCCCGGGTG
>NZ_JBHVDI010000198.1:0-5557 GCF_042802875.1 Kocuria sp. NPDC057446
CCGCCCCGGATGGTGAGGGCGCCCCGTGCGAGGTTCGTGCTCCCGGCCACGAAACCCGTAGGTGACGTATCGGCCCATGACATGGGAATCAGAACATGGACCGGTGTCGGCACCAGCCCAGATCTGCACCTGAGCTATGGGCATGAGAGTACCTGCCCCGGCGTCGGCTGTCTGGCCCGCAGGGACCGAGGCGAGTTGCCCGCTGGCTCCGGATGCATGACCGGCCCGGCACCCTTGCGGCGTTCATCGAGTTGAAGTAACCCGGGCCCACGGCACCCGGAACTCGGTGCGCCGGACAATCGATCTATGATCTGGAGTTGAGACCTGACCCGTCAGCCGACACGACTCGCAGCACCTGCACAATGCTGCGGGCCTCCCCGCGGGCGCTTCGGCACCGAGAGCTACGGTCGCACTCCTCCCCGGTCGACGCTGGCCGCTTTACATATGGCCCATTAGAGGCCGCCAAACAGGACCAGTAGAGACACAGGTGGGAGGACGCGTCCCGTTTGGTGGTCAATGACTGGGATGGGCAGGAACCGTCTCGACGGTGATGCCTTCATGGCGCATCTTCTGCACCTGGTCAGACGGGGCGTCGGCATTGGTGACCAGGGTCCAGGGAAGGGGGAGCCTCGCCCAGGCGTGGAAGGGGTGCTGGCCTATTTTCGCGGCGTGGGCGAGAACGTAGACGTGGGTGCTGCGACCGGCGATGATCTCTTTGAGCCGGGTTTGCTGGTGATCCGCTTCGCAGATTCCGTACTCGGCGGTGACCGCATCCGCGCCGAGGAAGACGCGGTCGAAGGTCATGCGTTCCAGGCTCAGCTGTGTCAACGGCCCGTAGAAGCTCTGACTCATCTCACGCAGTTGCCCTCCGGGGCAGGACAACTGGATGCCAGGGCAGCCGCTGAGTTCCTGCAGCGTGTTGATCCCAATGGTGGTGACGTCCAGGTCCGAGAAGGCCCGTAGACGGTGGGCCAGGGTTCCGACCGTTGAGCCGCCGTCGAGCAGGATGCTCTCGCCGGGCCTGATCTGGGTCGCTGCCCATCGCGCCAGGGCCTGCTTTTCCTCGTAAGCCTCCCCGATCCGTTGGCGCAGCGATGCCTCGGGATGCGGGTCCATGGGCATCGCTCCGCCGTAGGTGCGGGCGAGCTTGCCCTGCTCGTTGAGCAGGGCAAGGTCGCGCCGGATCGTGGAAGCGGTGACTTCGAAGCGTGCGGAAAGCTCCTCCACGGACGCCAGGCCGCTGGTCTTCGCCAGGTCGTAGATCTGCTCACGTCTGAGCTTGGCCGGCATCGTCATGGGGTGCTCCGCTCGTCCTCGGGGGTGGTTCCTCAGCGGGTCGCCATCTCGGCAGCCTGGTGGAGGGCTTCGACCATGCTACGAGAGTCGGCGATGTTCTTACCGGCGATGTCGAAGGCGGTCCCGTGGTCCACCGAGGTGCGGATCACCGGCAGGCCCACGGTGATGTTCACCCCGGCCTCGATGCCGAGGACCTTGACGGGGCCGTGGCCCTGGTCGTGGTACATGGCCACCACCAGGTCGTAGTCCCCGCGGCCGGCCAGGAAGAACAGGGTGTCGGCGGGCAGCGGGCCGACCGCGTCCACACCGTTGGCGCGGGCGGCCTCGACACCGGGGGTGATCTTCTCGGCCTCCTCGCCGTAGCCGAACAGCCCGTTCTCCCCGGCGTGCGGGTTGATGGCGGCCACGCCGATCTTCGGCTGCGGGATCCCGGCCCGGATCAGGGCCTCGTGCCCGCGCTCGATGGTGCGCTGTACCAGGCCCGGCTCGATCTTCGCCACGGCGTCGATGAGACCGATGTGGGTGGTGACGTGAATGACCTTCAGTTTCGGGGTGGAGAGCATCATGGAGACCTCCTCGGTCTCCGTGAGAGCGGCGAGCAGCTCGGTGTGGCCCGGGTAGATGTGTCCCCCGGCGTGCAGGGCCTCCTTGTTGAGCGGGGCCGTGCAGATCGCCTGGACCTTCCCGGCCATGGCCAGTTCGGAGGCGACCTTGATGTACTGGTAGGCCGCGTCCCCGGCGACGGGGGAGAGCTCCCCCCAGGGCAGGTCCTCGGGCAGCAGGCCCAGGTCGATCACGTTGACGGTGCGGGTGTCGAAGACGGCGTCCTCGACGGCCTCGACGGAGCGGATCTCGACGGTCAGGTCGATGGTCTCGGCGGCGGCGCGAAGGCGGGCGGCGTCGCCGATGATGACCGGGCGGCACTCGGCGAGGATGGACTCCTCCACGACGGCGGCAACGGTGACCTCGGGGCCGATACCGGCGCCATCGCCCATGGTGACGGCGACGTAGGGGGTTCCCTGGTGGGGATCCTCCCGGTGGTGTCCGGTGGCGAGGGCGACTGAAGGGGTGCTCATGATGGGACCTTTCGGGTGGTGTCCTGCAGGAGGTTCATGGTGGTGAGGATGTCGAGGAGGCTGGTCGGTGCCCCGTAGCTGCCCGGCCGGGTGGTGACGAGGCGGCCGCCGGCGGCGGCGCTGACCACAGCTCCCGGGTGGGCCTGGATCAGGGGGACCAGTTCGGAGATGTGCAGGGCTGCCAGTACCGCCTGGGCGGTCTCCCCGCCGCTGAGCACCAGGTGCCGGTCAGCATGGTGACGCATCGCCAGACCGGTGAGGGCAGTGGTCACCGTGGTGGAGTGGGACGGGTCCACGGGGCCGTCCACGGTCACGGCCACTGTGCCGTCGTGCTCGAGGGGGAACCCGTCGATCTGCTCCGGGCGCAGCCGGTGGACAGGTACTCCCGAGGCCTCCAGCCGGTCGGCCTGGCGCCGCGCGGCCGCACTGGCGGTGCCGAGAATGAACAAAGTTTCCCGCCGATCCGGGTGTGTCCCGGTAACCGCTGTGGGGGTGGACCCGGCGGGGAGGCGGGCGGCTGCGGCGGCGGCCAGGCCGGCTGCGCCGGCGAGGACGAATCCCAGCTCGAGGCCGACGGCGGCAAGACGCTCCAGGTCCGCCGGCGACTCGGCGTCGCACACGGCCACAGCGCCTGCTTCGGCCGCTTGGCTCAGTGCCGCCTTGAGGTGCGCACCGCGCACCGTCTCCACATCCAGGGTCCGGGTGGGGGCGGGGGACAGTTGCGCGGCCACAGTGCTCGCCGGAGGGTGGGCCTCGGCGTTCCACAGCCCGCTCTGGTGCAGGGGGCAACCGTCGATCCGCAGAACTCCTTCCCGGACGGTACGCCCGAGGCCGGGCACGGCAGGGCAGAACAGGACGGGTGCCACTTCTTGTGCTGCTTGCAGCTGCTGGCCGATGTTCCCACGGAGCAAGGAATCGAACTTCAGGAACAGCAGCCCCACGGCCTCAGCGACTCCAGGAGTCGAGGTGAGCATCCGCCGCAGGTGCTCGGCGGCCTGCGCGCCGGTACGGCGACGGTTGTCCGTGTCCACCACCGTCACCTCGGCGGCACCTGCAGAGGCGACGGAGAACCCGAGGTGCACGGTGGTCGACCGGGGCCGCGCGGATCGCGCGTCCTGCGCATCCACCGCGCGGGAACGATCGGGAAGGCCCGCCAGGATCGCTGCCACTTCATTGGCGCCCGACAGGTCGTCAGCCAGAGCCAGTATCTGCACGATCTCACCTCCTTACTGATCACGTTGCGTGTTTCACGCTAAGCTACTTGCGCACATCGCGCAAGTGTGGAAACGTGATCTACGCAATAAAAGGCTCACTACCGGCACCGTTCCGACCGAGGAGAACCATCCGATGGAGACCGTCCACCTCAACGGCATCGACACCCCGATGTCCACGCTGGTGCTGGGCACCATGACCTTCGGCGACACCGTCGACCGAGACGGTGCGGCGGCCATGCTGGACGCCGCCCTGGCGGCCGGCATCACCGCCGTGGACACCGCCAACGGCTACGCCGGCGGCGCCACCGAGACGATGCTCGGGGAGATGCTGGCCGGCCGCCACGACCAGCTCGTGCTCGCGACCAAGGCCGGCATGCCCCACCCCGATGCCGGAGAGCACTCTCCGCTGTCCGAACAAGGGCTCCGGCTCGCCCTGGAGGGCAGCCTGCGGCGCCTGCGCACCGAGCGCGTCGACCTGTTCTACCTCCACCAGCCCGATCGGAAGGCGAGCCTGGACGAGACCATGCAGACCGTGGCCGCCCTCGTCGAAGAGGGCCGGATCGGCGCCCTGGGTGTGTCCAACTTCGCCGCCTGGCAGATCGCCGAGGTCAACGCCGCCGCCGATCGCAACGGCGCCCCGCGCCCGGTCGTCGCCCAGCAGCTCTACAACCTCGTCGCCCGGCGGATCGAGGAGGAGTACGTGGAGTTCGCGGACGCCTCCGGTCTGCACACCATGGTCTACAACCCTTTGGGCGGCGGTCTGCTCACCGGCAAGCACCGTTTCGACGCCGCCCCCGAGGGCGGGCGGTTCGGCGACTCGAGGCTGGCGGAGATGTACAAGCAGCGCTACTGGGACGCACAGCTGTTCGAGGCCATCGGGGAGCTCACCGGCATCGCCGAGCAGGCCGGGATCTCCCTGGTCGAGCTCGCCTTCCGTTGGCTGATCTCCAAGCCCGCCACCGGGTCCGTGCTGCTGGGCGGGTCCAAGCCCCACCAGCTGCAGGCCAACATCGACGTCCTGGCCCGTGGGCCGCTCGAGGACTCCCTGGTGGAGGCCTGCGACCGTGTCGGGGCTGCCCTGCGCGGCCCGATGCCCGCCTACAACCGCTGATCCACCGCCGAGCCACCGAACCGAACCGACCGCTTAACCGTACGAGAGACAGGCACCGCCGTGAACCATCCCGCGACCGACGTCATCCGCAAGGCCAAGAACAAGGAGGTGACCCTGGGGTACTGGTCGGTGCTCGACTCCCCGATCTCTAATGAGCGTCTGGCCATGACCGGTTACGACTACATCGCCCTCGACGGCCAGCACGGCCTGATGGGCTACTCCGGGATCCTGCACAACCTCATGGCGATCGACGCCGGGCACGGCCCCGCGGGCATCGTGCGGGTCGAGGCCAACAACGCCGCCGTGATCGGCCAGGCCCTCGATGCCGGGGCACGCGGGGTGATCGTGCCGATGGTGGACACCGCCGAGGAAGCGGCGGCCGCCGTGCGTGCCGCCCGCTACCCCGGGGTCGGTGCGCGGTCCTACGGCCCGATGCGCTCGGGTCTGCGCGTGGGCCCCGTGCCGGCGGAGTCGGATGCGGCGGTGCTGGTGCTCGTGATGATCGAGACGCCGCAGGGGCTGGAAAACGTGGAGGAGATCTGCGCGGTCGAGGGCGTGGACGGGATCTACATCGGTCCCTCCGACCTGCGCCTGGCGGTCGGCGGGAAGTCGGCCCAGGATCCGGAGGTCCAGGAGGTCTTCGACGCCGCGATCGAGCGGGCGCTGGCCGCCGCGCAGGCCGCGGACAAGATTCCCGCGATCCACACCCCCGGCGGGGAGATCGCCCGGCAGCGCATCGCTCAGGGCTTCACCTTCGTGACCATCGCCTCGGATTTGACCCATCTCGAGCAGGCCGCCCGGGAGCACCTCGACGCAGCGCGCGGCTGACCGGACGACGACGGAGGGCCTGCCCGGGATCC
>NZ_JBHVDI010000199.1:0-5534 GCF_042802875.1 Kocuria sp. NPDC057446
CCCACGAGGCGGGGCCCGGCGCCGTCGTGCCCGGGGCGGGGAGTGCGCGGGCCGCCCGCACCGTGGCGGCCCGGACCGGCTCAGACGATGCCGGTGACGCCGAGCAGGGAGCCCACGGCGAAGGTCGCGACGAGGGCCAGCGCGCCGCCGACGACGACGCGCAGCGCCGCGCGACCCGTCTGCGGGGTGTCCCCGAGGCGTGCGCCCAGCCAGCCGGTCAGCGCGAGGGCGGCCAGCACGGCGACGAACGTCACCGGGATCCGCCATCCCTCCGGCGGCAGCAGGATCGCCAGGAGCGGCAGCATGGCGCCCAGCAGGAAGGACAGCGCGGAGGCGACCGCCGCGTTCCAGGGGCTGACGATGTCCTCCTCGTCGATGTTGAGCTCGGCGTCGAGGTGCGCGGCCAGGGCGTCGTGCTCGGTCAGCTCCTCCGCCACCCGCCGCGCGGTGTCCTCGGAGAGCCCCTTGCCCCGATAGATCTCCGCGAGCTCCTGCAGCTCCGCCGCGGGCATCTCGGCGAGCTCCCGCTTCTCCTTCTCGATCAGGGCCCGGTGGGAGTCCGACTGGCTGGACACGGAGACGTACTCGCCCAGGGCCATGGACAGGGCGCCCCCGACGAGCGCGGCGGCGCCCGCGGTGAGGATCGCACCCGAGCTGGCCGTGGCGCCGGCCACGCCGACGACCGTCGCGGCGACCGAGACGATCCCGTCGTTGGCGCCGAGCACCCCGGCCCGCAGCTTGTTCATCCGCTCGGAGTAGCCCACGCCGTGCGGCTCCTGGATCACGTGTTCGGTGGTCATGGCTCCATTGAACGCCCGCCGGTGCGGGCGTGCCAGCAAGGACAGGATGTCCTCACCGGCCGGCGCGGGCCGCTCACCGGCGCCGGTGGTCCTCCGGGTGCAGCCGCGGCGCGAACGAGGGCTTGCGGAAGCCGGAGGCGCGCAGCAGGCGCACCACCCGCTGCCGGTCGCCGCGCCACGGCTCCAGCAGCTCGAGCATCCGGCGGTCGTCACCGGGACGCCGGTCGAAGAACCAGCACACCGTGTCCGCGAGGTGGAAGTCGAAGACGCTGACCGAGTCCGGGTCCCCGTGGGTGCACTGGACGATCTCCGCGACCGTCCAGGGCCCGAGCCCGGGGATCGAGCGCAGCCCCCGGTGCAGGGCGGCGTCCAGCGGTGCCCGCCCCAGGCGCTCCAGGGCGGCGGCCCGTCCGGCCACGCCCCGGACCGTGGCGGCGCGGGCGCCGTCGACCCCCGCCCGGTGCCACTCCCACACGGGCACCGCGCGCCACGCCTCGGCGGTCGGGGGGACCCGCATCCCCTCCGGGGCCGGGCCGGGGGCCGCCTCGCCGTGGCGGCGCACGAGCTGCCGGTGGGCGGCCACGGCCTCGCGCACGGTGACGCGCTGCTCCAGCACCGAGAGCACGGCGCGGTCCAGCACCCGGCCGGTCGCGGGCAGCCGCAGCCCCGGGTGGTGGTGCCGGGCGGCGCGCAGCCGGTGCGGCAGGGCGCGGAAGGCGTCCGAGGCCTCGAACGGCCCCCACGCGTCCTCGGCGCCCGCCCAGCGCGGGGCCTCCCGCAGGAAGGCCCCGGCGCCCGGGCCCCAGGCGCGCACCCGGACGGGCCGCTGCAGCGGGCGGCCGGTGCCGGTGCGGGAGAACAGGGCCGTGACCGGGCCCGCCGCCGTCCGGGCGGTGACCCACACGGCGTCGGGGGCCGCGACCCGGACCTGGGGATCGGCGCTGCCGCGGCTCAGCACGCCGAGCGTCTGGCCCAGGTGCAGCGCGCCCTCCGGGTCCCACACGAGCTCGGCGTCCGGGGCCGCCGGTCGCCGGCGGGCGGGCGGGGGAGCGGTGACGGCCATGAGACCATGATGGCAGTCCTGTCCGACGGCGCCCCCGCCACCGAGGAGGCCATGCCCGCCACCGCGCTCCGTCGCGCCGCACCGCCGGCCCGCCCCGCGCCGCTCACCGGGCGTGCGCGGCTGGTGCCGCTGGGCGTGGGGCTGCTGGTGCTCGTGCTGTATGCGTGGTGGTCCCTGCTCCAGTGGCACCGCTGGGAGGTCCCGTCGTGGGACCTCGGGATCTTCACCCAGCTCGCCAAGTCCTACGCCGCCGGCGAGGGCCCGGTGGTGCACATCAAGGGCCACGGCGCCAACCTGCTGGGCGACCACTTCCACCCGATCCTGGTCCTGCTGGGGCCGGTCTACGCGCTGTTCCCCTCCGCACTGACCCTGCTCCTGGTGCAGGACCTGCTCGTGGCGGTCTCCGCGGGGGCGCTCACGGGCTTCGCGGTCCGCGCGCTGGGCCCCGGCGCGGGGGCGGCCCTGGGCCTGGCCTACGGGCTGAGCTTCGGGCTGCAGGCCGCGGTCGCCGTGCAGTTCCACGAGGTGGCCTTCGCCCTGCCGCTGCTCGTCCTCGCCCTCGGGTGCCTGGTGGAACGGCGCTGGACGGCGGCCGCGCTGTGGGCCGCCCCCATCGCCTTCGTCAAGGAGGACCTGGGCGTCACGGTCGCGGTGCTCGGACTGGTGCTCGCCCGGCGGGCGCACCAGGAGGCGGGCGGGGACCACCGCCCGGTGGCGCTGGGGCTCGCCCTCGCCGTGTGGGGCGCGGCCTGGTCGGCGCTCGCGGTGGCGGTGGTGCTGCCCGCGCTCAGCCCGGACGGCCGGTTCGCCTACGCGGACCGGCTCGACCTCGCCGCGGCGGCGGCCGATCCGCTCGGGGCGCTGGTCTCCCTTGTGGTGCCGGGCCAGAAGGCGCTCACCTGGCTCGCCGTGCTGGCCGTGGGCGCGGTGGTCGTGGTGCGCTCGCCGCTGGCGCTCGTGGCGCTGCCCACGCTGATCTGGCGGATGCTCTCGCCGAACCACGGCTACTGGGGCACGGGCTGGCACTACAGCGCGGTGCTCATGCCCATCGTCCTCGTGGCGCTGCTCGACGCCGTGCTCCGGCTGCGCGGCGGGCGGCTCCACCGGCTGGGCCGGGCCGCGCCGGCGCTGGCGCTCGTCGTCGCCCTCCTGCTGGTCCCGGGGCGCCCGCTGGCCGATCTCGCGGACCCCGCCGCGTACCGGCCGGACCCCCGGGCGGAGACCAAGGCCGAGGTCGTCGCCGCCGTCCCCGAGGGGGCGAGCGTGGCCACGGACCTGACCCTCCTGCACCACCTGGTGCCCCGCGCGCAGGTGCACTGGCTGGGGACCGAGGGCGATCCCGCCCCCGAGTACGTCGTGGTCGACCGGCTCGGCGCCGCGTGGGGCGGGAATCCGCCGGCCGACGTCGCGGAGTGGGCCCGGCAGCGCTACGGCACCGGCTACACCGAGGTCCGTGACGAGAAGCACCTCGTGGTGGTGCGCCGCCAGGGGTGACCGCGCCGCCGAGTGCGCTAGACTGGACGGACCGAATCCGGTCACTCCCTCACTTTCTCGTGCACCGCGATGCCCTGACGCGCATCGTGTCCGGCCGCGGCCCGTGCCGCGCCGAGTCCGACGCTCCCGTTCCCGAACGGGGCTCCAAGTGGTTGGCAGGGACGTCCGGACACCACCACCGTGGCCGACGCCCCCGGGGATGCACCCGGGCCGCCACCCGCACAGATGACGAGGCACCTCTCCATGACCGTCGACACCCCCAGCACCCCCGGCACCGCCGAGGAGCACACCACCACCTTCGCCGAGCTCGGCATCGACTCCCGGGTGCTCGCCACCCTCGACGAGGTCGGCTACGAGTACCCCACGCCCATCCAGGCCGCCACCATCCCGGTGCTGCTGGAGGGCAAGGACGTGGTGGGCCTGGCCCAGACCGGCACCGGCAAGACCGCGGCCTTCGCCGTGCCCGCGCTGTCCCGGCTCGCCGAGCTCTCCGACGTCAACGGCGTCTCCCGCGACACCCAGGTCCTGGTCCTCGCCCCGACCCGCGAGCTCGCCCTCCAGGTCGGCGAGGCGTTCTCCTCCTACGCGACGCACCTCGAGGACTTCACCGTCCTGCCGGTCTACGGCGGCTCCCCCTACGGCCCGCAGCTGGCCGGGCTGCGCCGCGGCGCCCAGGTGGTCGTCGGCACGCCGGGCCGCGTGATCGACCACCTCAAGAAGGGGTCCCTGGACCTGTCCCACCTGCAGTACGTGGTCCTCGACGAGGCCGACGAGATGCTGCGCATGGGCTTCGCGGAGGACGTCGAGCAGATCCTCTCGCAGACGCCCGTCGAGAAGCAGGTCGCCCTGTTCTCCGCGACCATGCCCCCGGCGATCCGCAAGATCGCCAAGCAGTACCTCCGGGACCCGCAGGAGATCGCCGTCAAGGGCAAGACCACCACGGGCACCAACACCCGCCAGCGGTACCTGCAGGTCATGGGCTCCCACAAGATGGAGGCGATGACCCGCATCCTCGAGGTCGGGGACTACGACGGCGTCATCGTCTTCGTGCGCACCAAGGCCGCCACCGAGGAGGTCGCCGACCGGCTCAAGGCCCGCGGCTACGCGGCCGCCGCCATCAACGGCGACATCCCGCAGAACATGCGCGAGCGCACGGTCGAGGCCCTGCGCGAGGGCAAGATCGACGTCCTCGTGGCCACGGACGTCGCGGCCCGCGGGCTCGACGTCGAGCGGATCTCGCTCGTGGTCAACTACGACATCCCGCACGACACCGAGTCCTACGTGCACCGGATCGGCCGCACCGGCCGCGCGGGGCGCTCCGGCGAGGCGATCCTGTTCATGACCCCGCGGGAGAAGTACCTGCTGCGGGCCATCGAGAAGGCCACCCGCCAGCCGGTGGAGCTCATGCGCATGCCCTCCACGGAGGACGTGAACCAGACCCGCAAGGACAAGTTCGCCCAGCAGATCACGGACACCATGGAGTCCGAGGACCTCGCCCAGTTCCGCGAGCTCGTGGAGCAGTACCAGGCGGAGCACGACGTCGACGCCGTGGAGATCGCCGCCGCGATCGCCGTGATGGCGCAGGACGGCCGTCCCTTCTTCGTGGAGGAGCTGCCCGAGCCGGTGCAGCGCACCCGCGACCGGGACCGCCCGGGGCGGGACGGCGAGGACCGGCCGCGCCGCGAGCCGCGCACCGAGAAGGGCATGGCCACCTACCGGATGTCCGTCGGCCACCGGCACCGCGTCTCGCCGGGCTCCGTGGTGGGGGCGCTCACCAACGAGGGCGGACTGAGCGGCGAGCAGATCGGCGCGATCGACATCCGCTCGACCCACACCCTCGTGGGCCTGCCCGAGAACCTGCCCGCCTCCACCCTGGACCGGCTCGCCCGCACGCGCATCAACGGGGAGCTCATCCAGCTCGAGGCCGACCGCGGCCCGGGCGGCGGCGGCCGCGCCCGTCCCCGCAGCACCTCCTCCTCCTACCAGGACCGCCCCCGCCGCGGCGGCGGTGCCCGGGGCGACGACTCCCGCGGCGGCTACCAGGGCAAGCGCCCGGGGTTCTCCGGCGGCGACCGGGACGGCGACAAGCCGTTCCGCAAGCCGCGCCACAAGAAGTACTGAGCCCGGGGGCAGGACCCCTGCGCTGACGGAGGGGACGGGCCGCACGGCCCGTCCCC
>NZ_JBHVDI010000200.1:0-5517 GCF_042802875.1 Kocuria sp. NPDC057446
CGCCCGTGCTGGTGCCCTGCGGCTCGACGCCGGCAGCGCCCGCCGCCGGGCTCAGGTCCGCGGACGGTCCCCGGAGCCGGGACCGCCGTCCCGGCGGAGGTCCCCGTCCGGACCGGCCGCGCCGTCCCGGCCGAGGTCGCCGTCGCCCGGGGTGTGCCCGTCAGGACCGGCCGCGCCGTCCCGGTGGGTGCCGGTGCCCGCGCCGGCGTCGCCGTCCCGCCACGGGGCCTCGTCGGCGCGGTTCCCGGCGTCGTGGCCGGTGACGTCCTCGCGGCGTCCGCGGACGGTGTCACCGGAGCCGGGCTCGTCCCCGTCAGGGGCGAGCGCCGCGGCGTCCCGGCGGTGGGTCTCCGCCTCCTGGCGCACCTTGTCGGCGTCCTGGGCCCGCCGCTGGGCATCCTGCTCGAGGCGGTCGGCCTCGATCCGGGCCTTCTCCGCCTCGGCGCGGGCCGCGTCCGCGTCCGCCTTGCGCTCGCGGGCCGAGAGGTCCTCCTCCTCGCTGCGCGCCCGCAGCTCCGCGGCGCGCTGCTGGTTCTCCCGGCGCTCCACGGTCTCGCGCTCCTTCTTCTTGCGGCTCCCGGCCAGCACGGCCAGGACGACCACGGCCAGCACGACCACGGCCAGCACGATCCAGATCCAGGTCTCCATCGGATGTTCCTCCTCGGTAGGTCCCCATGTTCCTCAATAGAAGCAGAGCGGGACCGCTCCGGCTACCGGTCCCGCCGACCCGGTGGCGGGCACCTTGCGGGACCACTCCGTGATCACCACGACGGCACCGGGCGCACCGGCCGCCGGAGGGCGCACCCGGCGGAGGACGGCCCGTTCGGCGACGCAGCCACCGGGGCACCGCCCCGGGGATCGCTCCTTGCCAGCGGCGGTTGCACCGGTACGCACCCCGGTCCGTCCGGCGCTGACCGCGTGGTGTCACCGCGGCATCCCGGCCGTGACCCCGCGGCGCGTCGCCCGGTGGGGCCCGCGGTCCCCGCCGGATCCGAGGGGGGCCGGTCCTGCCGTGACCGAACATGACCTTCCGCGTCGGAGCAGGGCGCCGGTGCGGGTGTCCCGATCCGCTCGGCGCGTCCCGCATGATGGAGCATGTATTTGCTTTACTTAACGCACTCATGCTCCGTGCACCCTCCGAGAGGACCCCGCCATGCGCCTCAACCCCGCCGGCCCGCTGATCACCATCGCCCTCGGCCTGATCCTCTGGCTGGCTCTGCCGTCGGCCGTGGGGCCGCTGAACCTCGCCCTGGCCGGCCAGATCATCTTCTGGGTGGGCGTCGCCTACCTCGTGCTGGTCCTGATCGCCGCGGCCGTCCCGTCGCGGCGGCGCTCCACCCGCAGCACCGTGGCCGACCCGGGCACCGGGGAGCGCGTCGAGCGCTCCGAGACCGACCTCATCTGAGCGGACGCCGGGCAGCCCGTACCGCTGCGATCGGCGATGGCCGCGCCGCGCGGAACCGAGTGCCCTCCGCCGTCGGAAGGCCCGGCGGAACCGGACCCGTCTCCCCCGCCACTGCGCCGAGCTCACCGGTTCGCCCCCGAGACACCCGCAGATGTGCCGTCAGTTCGCGTCGAACCGGTGAGTTCGGCGGGGTCGGGGACGCGGGGCGGCTCACACCAGGGCGGGGGCCCTCCGCAGCGCCTCCTGCAGGGCGCCCAGCACGAGGGTCACCGAGCCGGCCTCGGCGTTGGGCCCCATCAGGCCGATCCGCCACACCGTGTTCGCGTACTCCTTCACGCCCGCCCCGATCTCCACGGAGAAGTGCTCCAGCAGATAGGCCCGCACCCAGGCGGAGTCGACGCCCTCGGGCACCTTGACCGTGGTCAACTCCGGGAGGCGGTGCCCCTCGGCGGCGAACAGCTCCAGGCCCATCTCCTGCAGCCCCGCCTGGAGCGCCTCGCCCGCGGCCTGGTGCCGGGCCCAGACGTTCTCCAGGCCCTCCTCCGCGATCCGGCGCAGTGCGGCGTCGAGGGACGCGATCATCGCCGTGGGTGCCGTGTGGTGGTAGGTGCGGGCGCGGCCCTGCGCCTCGCCCGCGTAGCCGCCCAGCAGGCCCAGGTCGAGGTACCAGGAGCGCGGGAGCTGCACCCGGCGCTCGAACGCGGCGTCCGAGATCGTGAACGGCGCCAGCCCCGGGGCGACCCCCAGGCACTTCTGGGTGCCCGCGTAGCCGAGGTCCACGCCCCAGTCGTCCGCGCGCAGCTCGATGCCGCCGATCGACGTGACGGCGTCCACGAGCAGCAGGGCGTCGCCCTTGAGCCCGCCGAGCGCGGCGATGTCGGAGCGCACACCGGTGGAGGTCTCCGCGTGCACCGCCGCGATGATCTTCGGGGACGGGTGTGCCTCCGCGACGCGCTGCGGGTCGATCGGCTCCCCGTAGGGGAAGTCCACGCGCACCACCTCGGCGCCGCACCGGGCCGCGACGTCGCACATGCGCTCGCCGAACAGCCCGTTGACGGCGACGACGACGACGTCGCCCTCCTCCACCGTGTTGACGAACGCCGCCTCCATGCCGGCGGAGCCTGTGGCGCTCAGCGGGAGGGTGCGCCGGTTCGCCGTGCCCCAGACCGTGCGCAGCCCCTCGCAGGCACTGTCCATGACGTCGAGGAAGGCGGGATCCAGGTGGCCGAGCAGCGGGTGGCCGAGCGCCGCCGTGGCCTCCGGATAGGGGTTGGACGGGCCGGGGCCGAACAGGTGTCGCTGGATCAGGGGCACGGTGCACTCCTCAGGGGAACGGGCGGACAGGTCCGCTGACCAGCCTATGGCCTGCCCGCACGGGACACCCTCGGCGCACTGCTCCGCCCCTCCGGACGGGCCGTCCCCGCAGGCCTCCGCGCCCCGAGGCCGCGCCGTCCCCGGCCGGGGACGGCGACGTCACCGGAGGCCGAGACGGCGCAGCAGCGCGCCGAGACGGCCCTCCGGCGCGCGGGCCGGGCCCACCCCGCCACCCGGCCCGCCGATCGGCGGGTCCGATCGGCGGGTCCGGTCGGCGGGGCTGCCGGGCGATCTGGGACCAGGACGCGAACATCGCGCTGCCCTCGGTGGCCGCCATGCGGTTCTGCAGCGTGGGACGACCCGCGGGGCCCTGGACCAGGCCGGTGCGCTTGTCGTCGGTGAAGCCGTCGTCGAGGACCATGTGCTGCTCCGTCTCGGACACCACGGTGTACAGCACCACGTGCTCGTCGGAGTCGGCTCCGGGGTGCGTGGCGCCGCCGTGGTTGACGTCGAACAGGTCGGCCGTGGGAGGAGCGCCCTCCTGGTGGGCTCGGGAGGTCCGGGCGCCGCTGCGGCGACCGTCCGGCCCGTGCCCGGTGGAGCGCGGGCCCGTCGCGGCGGGCGGGTGCCCTCCTCTCTGGTGAGCCGCCGGACTCCAGCGACCCACCGGGCGGCCGCGCCCGGCGGGGACGGTGCGGCAGCGGCGGGACCCGGTGCGGCGGGGGCTCGGCCCGGGCGGCACGGCACGAACCGCCGGTGCGCCGGGACACCTGTTGTCGTCTGGCGCGCCTCCTCGGTAATCTCGGGACCAGCCCGGGGCGGGCCCGGGTCCGGGGCCGTCCACCGGGCAGAACCGCACCACCGACCACGCAGCGGCCGGGCGTCGGCGCACGTTCCGGCCCCTGCCCGGGACGCTCCCGGCGGCGACTGCGCCCACCCCGGGAGATCCGCATGGACACAGACATCATCCCGCCCGCCGAGGCCCGGCAGCTGCTGCTCGAGGCCATCGACCTGGCGGTGGGCAACGCCGTCGCCGACGGCGGCCCCTTCGGCGCGGTCGTCGTCACCGCGGACGGACGCCGCTTCACCGGCGTCAACCGCGTCACGGCCGACAACGACCCGACCGCGCACGCGGAGGTCATGGCGATCCGCACGGCCTGCCGCGAGCTGGGCACGTTCGACCTCGCGGGCGCGACCCTCTACACCAGCTGCGAGCCGTGCCCCATGTGCCTGTCCGCCTCGCTGTGGGCGCGCCTGGACGCCGTCTGGTTCGCCGCGGACCGGCACGACGCGGCCTCCGGCGGCTTCGACGACGCCGAGTTCTACGAGTACTTCGCCAAGCCCGAGCACGAACGCTCCCTGCCGGTGCGCCCGGTGGCCCTCGACGAGCGCAACGCACCGTTCGAGGCCTGGGCCAGGAACACCGCGCGCACCGCCTACTGAGGCCCCCGGCGCGGGGCCGGAGCCGCACGGACCACCGGGTCGGCAGCGGCACCGGGCACCGGAAGGGCGTCCTCGCACGTCGGAACGGGGGCACCGGCACTGTGAGCCGCCTTACGAAATGATGAACAGCTGTCGAAGGGTCAGTAACCTTTCCTTGACGAGTCACGATCGGCTCACGGGTCCGATGTGCGATGCACGTGGGGGGACACCGGAGCACGGCCGGACGGACTCTCCCGGCGCCGCCCGCCACCTGGTCCCTCGCGGGCGGCGCCTCGTCCTCTCCCCGGCACCGGGTCGACCCCGCGGCGAGGGCCCCACCGCGCTCGGCCCGGGGGACGGAACCGGACGCCGCGTTCCGCGCCGGAACCGAGCCGGGATCAGCAACCTGTTCCCGGCCTAATTCGCAGAAGCACTTTCCTATTTGCTCTCGACGCCCCGAAAACCATCAGTAAACTGTGCATTGCGTCACTTCCCCGTCCCGTCACTCCCGTCGAGAGGCCGATCCCGTGAAGAAGTCCGCTCTGCTCGCCGTGCCCACACTTGCGCTAGCGACCCTGACCCTGCCCGCCACCGCCGCCCACGCCAACGGCGCCCACGCCGCGGCCGACAGCATGTCCTTCCACTCCGAACTCGCTCCCGTCAACAACAGCACCGCTGCCGGCCACGCCGTCGTGGAGGTCACCGGTCAGGAGGCCACCGTGACCGTTGATGTCGCCGGCGCCCCCGCCCTGTTCCAGGGCGCGCCGTATCCGCACGCCCAGCACATCCACATCGGGGGCCAGGGGGTCTGCGCTCCCCCGACGGCCGACGCCGACGGGGACGGCGCGGTCAGCTCCATGGAGGGCGAGCCCTGGACCGGTGGGATCGGGGCCTCCCTGACCACCTCCGGGGACACCACACCGGCCTCGGCCGTGGCGGTCGACCGGTTCCCCGCCGGGGACGCCTACTCCTACCAGCGCACCATCCCGGTGGACGCCGCGATGGTCGCGGCCCTGCAGAACGGCACCGCCGTGGTCAACGTCCACGGCGCGGACCCGGCCACCCTCTCGGCCGCGGCACAGGCCAAGGTCAATCCGATGGCCCCCGAGCTGCCCCTCGCCTCCGACATCCCGGTGGCCTGCGGCGTCCTCGCACCCGCCCAGATGCCGGTGCCGGAGGGCCCTGCGGACACGGGTGTGGAGACCGCCGGGACCGGCTCGGGCACGAACGGGATCGTCGGTGCGGCCGTGCTCGGCCTGCTCGCACTGGGCGCCGCCGTGGGCCTGCGCCGCCGGGTGGCCGGCGGACGCTGACCGGCGGACACCGGATGGCCCGGCACCGCCGCGAGCCCCGCCACCTCCGCACGGGGGTGGCGC
>NZ_JBHVDI010000201.1:0-5485 GCF_042802875.1 Kocuria sp. NPDC057446
GCGCACCGGTGTCCGTCCGGGCGGGCCCTTCGCCGTCGACTCGGCGCACCGCGGTCCGGCGCCCTGCGGTCCGGCGCCCCGCGGTCCGGCGCCCCGCGGGCGTGCACGGAGCGGGCGGCGACGGGGTAGACTCGGTGCCACTGAACGACAGGGGAGCGCCCCGCCGGCACGTCCGGCGCGGCGCTGAGAGTGCGGATCGCCGCAGACCCTCGAACCTGCTCCGGTTAGCACCGGCGAAGGGAGTCGAGCATCTCAGGGGTGTTCCCCCGGGAGCGCGCCACCGGCGCGGCCCGTGGAACCCCGTCCCCTCCTGGCACCGACGGCTCGCTGAGCCCAGGAGGAACCCACCGTGAACACCACCACCCATCGCCCCGCCGGTCGTCCCGGCACGTCCCGCACCCCGTCCTGGCGCGTCGTCGACATCGTCGTGGCCGCCGTCCTCGCCGCCGTGTGCGCCGTCGTCTTCTGGGCGTGGTCGAACCTGCTCTACCCCGTGGTCGGCACGGCCGCGGTCGCCTATCCGCCCGCCGTGGGCCTGATCGTCGGCGGCTGGCTGGTGGCCGGCGTGCTCGGCGGGCTGATCATCCGCAAGCCCGGCGCCGCGCTGTTCTGCGAGCTGCTGGCCGCCGTGATCGAGAGCTTCCTGGGCACCCACTTCGGCCTGCTGGTCATCCTCTCCGGCCTCGTCCAGGGGATCGGCGCGGAACTGGCCTTCGCCGCCCTCCGGTACCGCCGGTTCGACGCCCTCGCGGCGGCCGTGGCGGGCGCGGTGAGCGGGATCTTCCTCGGGGTGCACGAGAACATCGTCTACAACTACGAGTGGGCGCTGAGCCACCAGGTGGTCTACGTGGTGCTGGCCGCGGTCTCGGGCGCGGTGCTGGCCGGCCTGCTCATGCACGCCGTGGTGCGGGCCCTCGCGGCCACCGGCGTCCTGCAGGGTCTCGCCTCCGGGCGGGCCGTGCGGCGATGACGGCCCCCACGGCCCGGCGCCCGGCGGGGCCCGTGGCCCGCGGCGCGCGCGTCGAGGCCCGCGGCTTCGGCTGGCACCACCCCGGGCGGGAGCGGGCGGCGCTGCGCGACATCGACCTCGTGGTGGAGCCGGGGGAGCGGGTGCTCCTGCTGGGCCCCAGCGGGGCGGGCAAGTCCACCTTCCTGCACGCCCTGGCGGGAGTCCTCCACGACGACGACGGACAGTCCCGCTCCGGCGAGCTGCTGCTCGACGGCACGGCGCCGGAGCAGGCGCGCGGCCGGGCCGGACTCGTGCAGCAGGACCCCGAGTCCCAGGTGGTGCTGTCCCGGGTCGGGGACGACACCGCGTTCGGACTCGAGAACCTCGCCGTGCCCCGGGAGCTGATCTGGCCGCGCGTGCGGGCGGCCCTCGAGGCCGTGGGCCTGGACCTCCCGCTCGACCACTCCACCGCGGCCCTGTCCGGCGGGCAGAAGCAGCGCCTGGCCCTCGCGGGCGCCGTGGCCATGAGCCCGGGGCTGCTGCTGCTCGACGAGCCGACCGCCAACCTGGATCCCGACGGCGTGCGGCAGGTCCGCGACGCCGTGCTCTCCTGCCTGGACCGCAGCGGCGCGACCCTCCTGGTCGTGGAGCACCGCGTGGCCGTGTGGGCGGAGGCCGTGGACCGCGTGGTGGTGCTCGGCCGCGACGGGGGGATCACCCACGACGGGCCCCCGGGACGCGTGCTCGGCGCCGCGGCCGACGAGCTGAGCCGGGCGGGGGTGTGGGTGCCCGGACGGGTGCCCCCGACACGCGCGCCCGCCCGGTCCTCCGCGGGTCCTGCCGGACGCCTCGCCGGTGGGACCGGCACGGACGGCGAAGCGCTGCTCAGCGCCGGCGCTCTGGGCGTCTCGCGCGGCCAGCCCTCGGCGCGGCAGCTGCGCGCCCGGCGCCGGGCGCGGCGCCGCGGCCGCCCGGTGGACGACACCACCGCGGGCCGGGACCTCCCCACGGCCGTGGCCGATGTGGAACTGGGCCTGCGCCGCGGCCGCGCGCTCGCCCTGACCGGGCCCAACGGCGCCGGCAAGTCCACGCTCGCGCTGACGCTCGCCGGTCTGCTGGCCCCCGTGCGCGGCACCGTGCGGGCCCGTCCGCCGCTCGACCGCGGCGCGGGCCCCGACCCGCTGGAGTGGAGCGGCCGGCAGCTCGTGGCCCGCATCGGAACGGTCTTCCAGGAGCCCGAGCACCAGTTCCTGCGCGCCACGGTGCGCGCCGAGCTCGAGCACGGCCCCCGGCTGGCGGGCACCCCGGCGGCCGAGCGGGAGCGCCGCACGGACGAGCTGCTCCGCCGGCTGCGGCTGTCCCACCTGGTCGACGCCAACCCGTTCACCCTCTCCGGCGGCGAGAAGCGCCGGCTGTCCGTGGCCACGGTGCTGGCCACGGACCCGGACGTGCTGGTGCTCGACGAACCCACGTTCGGCCAGGACGCCCTGACCTGGGCGGAGCTCGTGGACCTGCTCGTGGAGCTCCTCGACGCCGGCACGTCGGTCCTCGCCGTGACCCACGACGAGGACTTCGTGCGGGCGCTCGGCGCCGAGGTGCTCGAGCTGGGCACGCCCGCGGAGCGGGACCGGGCCGTCCGGTGAGCGCCGCCGCGATCGCGCCGTCGGCCCGGACCTCGCTGCTGGGACGGACGAACGCCGTGGTCAAGCTGGCCGGGGCGCTGCTGCTGACCGTGGTGCTGCTGCTCAGTGCGGACCCGGTGACGTCGGGGTCCGTGCTGCTGGGCGAGGTGCTGCTGCTGGGGCTGGCCGGTCAGCGTCCGCTCGCGCTGCTGCGCCGGGCGTGGCCGGTGGTCGTGGCGGCGCTGGTGAGCGGATGGGGCACGGCCCTGCTCGCCGAGGACTCCGGGCCGGTGCTGCTGGACCTGGGGGTCACCGGGATCTCGGCCGGGGCGGTGGCCGCGGGGGCGGCGATCGCCCTGCGCGGGCTGGCGCTGGCGCTGCCCGGGCTGATGCTGGTGCTCACCACGGACCCCACGGACCTCGCCGACGGTCTCGCCCAGACGCTGCGCCTCCCGGCCCGCTTCGTGCTCGCGTCCCTGGCCGCGCTGCGGCTGGTGGGCGTCATGGTCTCCGAGTGGGACACCCTCGCGATGGCACGGCGGGCGCGCGGGGCGGGGACCGGGCACGGGCCGACGGGCGCGCTGCGCGAGTTCGGCGGTCAGGCGTTCACGCTGCTGGTGCAGTCCCTCCGCCGCGCCACCCGGTTGTCGGTCACGATGGAGGCCCGCGGCTTCGGCGCGGGCCCGCGGACGTGGGCCCGTGTCCCGGGGTACTCCTGGCGGGACGGAGCGGTCCTCGCGGGCTGCGCGGCGGCCGCGGCGGCGGGCCCGGCGGTGTCCGTCCTGCTCGGCGCGCACCGCTTCATCTGGGCCTGAGCCCGGGTCAGGCCTGCGAGACCCAGTCCGTGACGAGCCGGGTCAGCTCCGGGTCCACCGGCAGCGGCTGGTGGTCGATCCGGCGCACCGGCACCGCGAGCCGGACGCTGGAGACCAGCCACACGGCGTCGGCCGCCATGAGGTCCGCCGGGTACAGGGGCCCGTAGCCGAGCTCCCAGCCGTCCCCGCGGGCCGCGGCGAAGATCTTGGCCTGCGTGGTGCCCGGCAGGATCCCGTGCGAGGGCTCCGGCGTCAGCAGCGTGCGGCGGCCGGCGCGCACGCGGGCGCAGACCACGGAGGACGTCGCTCCCTCGAGGACCCGGCGGCCCTCCGTGGTGAAGACCACCTCGTCCGCGCCGAGCGAGCGGGCGTGGCGCAGGGCGGCCATGTTGATCGCGTAGGAGAGCGTCTTGGCGCCCGGGAGCAGCCACGGGTACCCGGCGTCCTGGGCGGGGTCGTGGCCGCGCGGCAGCAGCACCGCGGTCACGCCCTCGCGCCGCTGCCGGAACGTGGCCTCCGGCACGGGGCTGACCGCGATCCAGGACCACGGGCCGTCCTCCGGGGTGCCGCGGCTGATCGTCACCTTGACGGCGTGCTCGGCGCCCAGGCCGCCGTCCCCGCCGGGCGCCGCGTGGGCGAGCGCCAGCTCCACCGCTGCGCGCACGTCCCGCGACGACGGCACGGGCAGCTGCGCCAGCCGTGCGGAGGCCGACAGCCGCTGGTGGTGGGCCTCGAACTTCTGCACGACGCCGTCGACGGCCCGCATGGTCTCGAAGACGCCGTCCCCGCGGGTGAGCCCCTGGTCGTCGATGCGCACCAGCGGGACGGCGGGATCGGCGAGGACGCCCGCCGGGTGGGCGGCGTCCAGGACGACGACGGTGCTGGTCACGGATCCTCCTGTCGGCGCGGCCGGGGGCTCAGCAGACCGGGCCGGGGTGCAGGATGTCCACCTGTTCCCAGACGTGGTCCTGCGCCAGGTAGGCGTCCTCCTGGGCGGCCCAGCGGTCCCAGTGCTCGGCGTAGTACGAGCCGTCACGGCTCAGGGCGCGGTCGTAGCGCAGCGCGGTGGGCAGCTCGACCCACACGGAGACGTCCAGCACCTCCCGGGCCTCGGCGCTGCACGCGCCGACGCCCTCCAGGATCACGACCTCCGCCACCCGGGTCAGCCGCGGGGTGCCGGGGGAGCCGGTGACCCAGTCCCAGGCGCTCCACTCGGCGTCCTGGCCCCGGTCGAGGGGGGCGAGGACCTCGTCCACGTAGGTGCGCCGGCCGGGTCCGAGCCCGTCCCAGCCGGGGTAGAGGTCCTCGAGGTGGAAGAGCGTCACGTCCCGGACCGGTCGCAGCACCGCGGCGAGCTGCTCGGCGAGGCTCGTCTTGCCGGCGCCCGAACGGCCGTCGATGCCGATGAGGAAGGGGCGTCGGGTCGGCGAGGGGAGCAGGCGCGCCAGGTTGGTGCCGGCGGGATGGGCCGCGGCGAGCGACGGGTCCAGCTCGAGCTCGATGTCGATCACGCGCGTCCGGCGTCCTGCGCGGAGTCCAGGCCGGCGCCCAGCTCCCGGGCGACGGCGCGGACGACGCCCGGGACCGCGGCGGCGATCATGCCGTAGGTGGTCTCGAAGTCCTCCGGGCCTCCGTACCAGGGGTCGTAGATCCCCAGGTCGCCGTGCGCGAGGTCGGCGGCGTCGGGATCGAACTCCCGCAGCAGCCGCACCTTGGCGGCGGCGGCGGCGTCCGGGGCGAGGGCGCGCAGACGCTGCAGGTGGACGACGTCCAGGGCGAGCACGAGGTCCCGGTCCTCGAAGCGGACGGGGTCGAAGACCCGGGCAGCGTGCCGGGAGGCGTCGAGCCCCTCGCGGCGCAGGAGGTCGCCGGCACGGGGGTCCACCGGGTTCCCCAGCTCCTCGTCGCTGACGCCTGCCGAGTCGATCCGGACGCGCTCTGCCAGTCCTGCGGCCGCGAAGGCGCGGCGCAGGGCGAACTCCGCCATGGGCGAGCGGCAGATGTTGCCGGTGCACACGGTCACGATCGAATACATAGCGCGCAGTCTAAGCCGTCAGGTCCCGGCACGAGAAGTGCGGCCGCCGCCCGAGGGGCGACGG
>NZ_JBHVDI010000202.1:0-5444 GCF_042802875.1 Kocuria sp. NPDC057446
CCGATCCAGGACGGCGGCCCCGGTGCGTTGCCGGGCGCGTCCTCCCGGGACGGCGGCCCCGTAGCATGGGCCCATGAGCAGTCCTCCGCAGCCCGCCGTGACCCTCCTCACCCGACCGGGGTGCCACCTCTGCGTGGCCGCCCGGGAGACCGTGGGCCGGGTCACCTCCGCGCTCGGGCTGGGCTGGGAGGACGTCGACGTCGACACCGACCCCGAGCTGGCCCGCCGGCACGCCGAGGAGATCCCCGTGGTGCTCGTGGACGGCGTCCCCCGCGACTTCTGGCAGATCGACGAGCGCCGTCTCACGAGGCTGCTGCGGGAGCGCCTGGCCGGCTGAGCCGCCCGCGGTTTTGGGACCGGCGCGCCCGGTCTGGGACCATGGGTGCCATGCCCTCCTCGACGGTCCATCTGCTGCGCCACGGCCAGGTCCTGAACCCGGACCGCATCGTCTACGGGCGGATGCCCCGCTACGGTCTCACCGAGCTGGGCGCGCGGATGGCGGAGGCCGCCGCCGCCGATCTCGCCCGCCGCGTCAACACCGGCTCGCGCATCGTCCACCTCGTCTCCTCCCCGCTGCAGCGGGCCCGGGAGACCGCCGCGCCGGTGGCCCGGGAGCTGCACCTGCCGGTGCACCCGGACGAGCGGATCATCGAGGCGCACAACCACTTCGAAGGACTGCACGTGGACGTCCCCGAGCTGCTGAAGCCCCGGCACTGGCCGCACCTGCGCAATCCCCTGCGGCCGTCCTGGGGCGAGCCCTACCGGGATCAGGTGGCGCGCATGGTGGAGGCCGTGCTGGACGCCGGGCGCACCGCCGTCCGGCACGGCGGGAGCGGGGCCGAGGCCGTGCTGGTGTCCCACCAGCTGCCGATCTGGCTCACCCGGCGTTCCGCGGAGGGGCGCCCCCTGCCGCACGACCCCCGCCGGCGGCAGTGCAACCTCGCCTCCATCACCTCGCTCGTCTTCGACGACCTCGACTCCGGCCGCCCGCCCCGGGTGCTCTACAGCGAGCCCGCCGGCGACCTCTACCCAGGGGTCAACCAGCTTCCCGGTTCATAATGACCGGGCGCCGCCGCCCTCCCCGTCCCGTCCAGAGCACCAGGTGATCCGTCCGTGACCTCCCGCCCCTCGCCCGCCCCCCGTCCGTCCCGCCGCCGCGTGCTCTCGCTCGCGGGCCTCGGCGTCCTCGGGCTCGCCCTCGCCGGGTGCGCGGAGGAGGACTCCCTCGCCCAGCAGGCGAACTCGGGGGACCGGAAGGGCTACATCGCCGGGGACGGCACGGTCTCCGAGTACCCGGCGGCCGAGCGCGGGGAGCCGGTGCAGTTCACCGGCACGCTCTTCGACGGCACCTCCCTCTCCGCCGAGGACCTGCGCGGACGCCCCGCGCTGCTCAACTTCTGGTACGCGGGGTGCGCCCCGTGCCGCGTGGAGGCCCCCGACCTCCGGGAGCTCGCCGAACGGTTCGAGGGGCAGGCCGCGTTCTACGGGGTAAACCTGCGCGACGAGCGGGCCACCGCCGAGGCGTTCGAGCGGACCTTCGAGATCCCGTACCCCTCCGTCGCGGACAAGGACGGCGGCGTGCTCATGGCCCTGAGCGCCTACGTGCCGCCGCAGGCCGTGCCGACCACGCTCGTGCTCGACGACCAGGGGCGGGTGGCCGCCCGGATCCTGGGCATCGCGGACCGCTCCGTGCTCGAGACCCTCCTCGAGGACACGGTGGCCGAAGCGGCATGACGGCTGGCAACCCCTTCGCCGAGATCGTCCTCGACGGCTCCCTCCTCGTCGCGCTGCCCGTGGCGCTGCTCGCCGGACTCGTCTCCTTCGCGTCCCCGTGCGTGCTGCCCCTCGTGCCCGGCTACCTCGGCTACGTCACCGGCCTGACCGGCGCGGACCTGCAGGAGCAGCGGCGCGGGCGGGTGCTCGCGGGGATCACGCTGTTCGTGCTCGGCTTCTCCGCCGTGTTCCTGCTCATGTCCGTGCTGCTGGCCCAGCTGGGCGCCTACGCGTGGTTCCTGGGCCAGAACTGGATCACCGTGGTGCTCGGCGCCCTCGTGGTGCTCATGGGCGTCGTCTTCCTCGGCGGGGTGTCCTTCTTCCAGCGGGACCGCAAGATCGAGCGGCGCCCACCGCCCGGGCTCTGGGGCGCCCCGCTGCTCGGCGTGACCTTCGGCCTCGGCTGGGCGCCCTGCATCGGCCCCACCTTCGCGGCGGTGCAGGCGCTCGTCTACGTGGACGGCGCCTCCACCGGCAAGGCCGCCGTCCTCACGGTCGCCTACTGCCTGGGGCTGGGCGTGCCGTTCCTGGTGCTCGCCCTGGCCCTGCGCCGGGGCATGGGCGCCATGGGCCTCTTCCGCCGGCACCGCCTCGCCATCCAGCGCGCCGGCGGCGGGCTGCTCGTGCTCGTCGGCCTGCTCATGATGACGGGCGCGTGGACCGCGTTCGTCTCGTGGGTGCAGGCCGAGCTCGTCACCGACTGGGTGATGCCGATCTGAGCGCCTCCGACCCCCGAGCCCGCACCGACAGCAGAAAGGCCGGCATGAGCCGCACCGCAGCGCCCCCGTCGTCGTCGGGCCCCTCGTTCCCGGACCCGTCCGGGCGGCCCGCCCCGGACGTCGAGCTGCCCGCCCTCGGGCCCCTCGGCATGGCCCGGTGGGCCTGGACGCAGCTGACCAAGATGAACACCGCGCTGTTCCTCCTGCTGCTCCTGGCGGTCGCCGCGGTGCCGGGGTCGATCTTCCCGCAGCGGATCCAGGACCCGGCCGCCGTCCAGGACTACATCGACACCAACCCCGTGCTGGGGGAGTGGCTGGACCGGGTGCAGCTGTTCGACGTCTTCTCGTCGGCGTGGTTCTCCGCGATCTACATCCTGCTCTTCGTCTCCCTCGTGGGGTGCGTCCTGCCGCGCGCGGCCAAGCACTGGCGGGCGTGGCGGGCCGAGCCCCCGCGCACCCCGCGCCGGCTCGAAAGGCTGCCCGAGCACCGCTCCCTCGCCCTGGGCGGACGCGACGGCGCGGCGGCGCCGTCCCCCGACGACGTCGTCGCCGACGCCGCCCGGCTGCTCAAGCGGCGCGGCTACCGGGTGGCGGTGCGGGACGCCGGGACGGCCGCCCCGTCGGTGGCCGCCGAGCGCGGCATGTGGAAGGAGGTCGGCAACATCGTCTTCCACCTGGCCCTGCTGGGCGTGCTGGTGTCCGTGGCCGTCGGCTCCCTCTTCGGCTACAAGGGCCAGCGGGTGGTCGTGGAGGGCGAGTCCTTCGTCAACACCCTCATCGGCTACGACTCCTTCACCCCCGGTCCCAACTACGACGCCGACTGGCTCGACCCCTTCTCGCTGCGCCTCGACAGCTTCGAGGCGGTGTTCAACCGGGACACCACGGACCCGCGCAGCTACGGGGCGCCCCTGGACTTCACCGCGGAGGTCACCGTGCAGGACGAGCCCGGCGCCGAGCCGCGGCGGGAGGTCCTGAAGGTGAACCAGCCGCTGAACGTGCACGGCGTGAAGAGCTACCTCGTGGGCAACGGCTACGCGCCGGTGGTCCGGGTGACCGACGGCAACGGGGACGTCGCCTTCGAGGGCCCGGTCGTGACCGTCCCCTCGGACGGCGTCTACACGTCCTCGCTCGTGCTCAAGGTCCCGGACGCCCGGCCCGACCAGCTCGGGTTCGTGGGGCTGCTGCTGCCCACCGCCGTGGGCGGGGAGGGAGAGATGCCCCGCTCGGTGGACCCCGGTCTGGCCAACCCCCGGCTGATCCTCTCCGCCTACCACGGGGACCTGGGCCTGGACAGCGGTGAACCGCAGAACGTGTACGTGCTCGACGTCGAGCCGCTCACCGAGCTCAACGCCATGACCAACGAGAACGGCGCCATCACGCTCGACGCCGCGAACCCCGTCTACGAGCTGCCCGACGGCAAGGGCACCGTGGAGTTCCTGGACGTCAGGCGCTACGTGGGCCTGGACATCCACTACGACCCCGGCAAGACGGGGGCGTTCGTCTCCTTCGTCGCGGCCTTCACCGGCCTGCTCATGTCCCTGTTCATCGCCCGGCGCCGCGTCTGGGTGCGCGCGGCGGAGGGCGTCGACGCGGACGGGCGGCCGTGCACGGTGCTGGAGTACGGCCTGCTGGCCCGCGGCGAGGACCCCCGGCTCGCCGCGGAGGCCGAGCGGCTGGACCGGCTCTGGACCGAGCAGTGGCAGGACGCCGGTGTGCGGGACACGGACACCGGACAGGACGATCGATCGGACGCCGGGCCGGACGCCCGGCGGGACCACGAGTGAGAGGATGGGCGGCATGACCGTCAACGAGACACTGGGCGCCTGGAGCGATCTGTTCATGCTCCTGGCGGCCATGACGTACCTGGTCGCCTTCGTGGCCTTCGCGTGGGACATGGCGTCCCACTCCAAGGCCCTGCGCGGGGCCGTGGACAGCGGGGAGCGCGAGCTCGTCGGCGCGGCCGCGGGAACCCCCGCGGCGACCGCGGGGGAGGCGGCGGAGCCCGCGGACTCCCGGGCCGGCCACGGCGACGGGCACCGTGGCCGCGGCTACCGCACCAGCGCGCGCTCCGCCCTCGCCGGGCACGTGGCGGACGAGGAGATGCGCTACACCGGGGAGCGGCGTCCCGCCGCCCGCGTGGCCGTGGCCGTCATGGTCCTGGGCTTCGCCGTGCACGCCGCCGCCGTGGTCAGCCGGGCCTTCGCGGCCGGGCGGGTGCCGTGGGGCAACATGTACGAGTTCTGCACCACGGGCGCCCTGGTGGTCGCGGGCGTGTTCCTGCTGGCCCTGCTGGCCCGGGACCTGCGCTTCGTGGGCTCCCTGGTGTCCGGGCTCGTGGTGATCATGCTCTGCGCCGCCACCATCGGCTTCCCCACCCCGGTGGGACCGCTGCAGCCCGCCCTGCAGTCCTGGTGGCTGGTGATCCACGTGTCCATCGCCGTGGCCGCCTCCGGGGTCTTCACCATCACCTTCGCCATGGCCGTCCTGCAGCTGCTGCAGTCCCGGCGGGAGCGGGCGATCCTGTCCGGCGACCGTCCCGGGATGGGCGTCCTCGCCATGGTCCCCTCCTCCCAGGCTCTCGAGAACCTCTCGTTCCGGCTCAACGCCGTGGGGTTCGCCTTCTGGACCTTCACCCTCGCCGCCGGCGCCATCTGGGCGGAGCAGGCCTGGGGCCGGTACTGGGGCTGGGACACCAAGGAGGTCTGGACGTTCGTGATCTGGGTGGTCTACGCCGCCTACATGCACGCGCGCGCCACCCGCGGCTGGACCGGCAACCGGTCCGCGTGGCTGTCGATCGTCGGCTACCTCTGCGTGATCTTCAACTTCACCGTGGTCAACACCGTCTTCCCCGGCCTGCACTCCTACTCCGGGGTCTGACTCCGGGACGCCCCCAGGACGCCTTTCGGGACGTCCGGAGGACGGAGAACGGCCCGCACCCTCTCGGTGCGGGCC
>NZ_JBHVDI010000203.1:0-5389 GCF_042802875.1 Kocuria sp. NPDC057446
GGTCCGGGCGGCGCGGGCCTTTGACCCCGTCCCCGGGGAGGTCTACCGTCGTAAGGTGTACTCGAGGTGTCCCCGGGGGGATCCGGACGTCTCTGCGAGACCATCCACTCCCGGCGCCGCGAGGCCCGGGTCCACGAGCGAGGAGGCGGCGTGAGCGACCGCGAGCAGCCCGGCGGCACGGCGGGGACCGGGGCCCCTCCGGCGCACGGCACCCAGGGCGTCCTCTTCGACGACTCCGTGATCCGGGACGAGTCCGTCGGCTACCGGGGGCCCACCGCCTGCAAGGCCGCGGGCATCACCTACCGGCAGCTCGACTACTGGGCGCGGACGGGACTCGTGGAGCCCACCGTGCGCGGCGCCTCCGGGTCCGGCACGCATCGCCTCTACAGCTTCCGCGACATCCTCGTGCTCAAGATCGTCAAGCGGCTCCTGGACACCGGCGTCTCCCTGCAGCAGATCCGCACGGCCGTGGACGCGCTGCGCGCCCAGGGCGTGGCGGACCTGGCCCAGCTCACCATGATGAGCGACGGCGCCAGCGTCTACGCGTGCACGTCCCCCCACGAGGTCATCGACCTCGTGCAGGGCGGACAGGGGGTCTTCGGGATCGCCGTGGGCCGGGTGTGGCGCGAGGTCGAGGGGTCGCTGGCGGCGCTGCCCGGGGAGCACACCGGAACGGACCGTGCCCCCGTCCAGGAACCCTCGCCCGACGACGAGCTCTCCGCCCGGCGGGCCCGC
The DNA here is from genome assembly GCF_042802875.1 of Kocuria sp. NPDC057446. Taxonomy (NCBI): domain Bacteria; kingdom Bacillati; phylum Actinomycetota; class Actinomycetes; order Micrococcales; family Micrococcaceae; genus Kocuria; species Kocuria sp. NPDC057446. The sequence continues at coordinate 736 of NZ_JBHVDI010000203.1, forward strand.
CGGCAGAGCGCGGGCTGAACCGGGCGGCTCAGGACGAGCCGTCGAGCAGGCCCTGCAGGATGGCCGTGTACCGCCCGGAGAGGTCCCGGGCCTCCGCCCCCGGCCAGCGGTGGATCGGCCAGGCCGCGCCCTGCGCCTGCTGCCAGACCGGCAGGTCCGGGAGCACCGGGCTGACCAGCAGCGGGCCGAACAGCTCCTGCAGCTCCTCCAGCCGGTGACGGTGCTCCACCGACGAGTGACGGACCTTGTTGACCACCACACCGGCCGCGGGCACGGCCCACGTGCGGCTCTGCTCGAACTGGGCGATCGCGGTCATCGTGCGCTTGGTCCCCGCCACCGAGAACAGCGAGGGCTCCGCCACCGAGAGCACCTTGTCGCTGGCGGCCCAGGCGGTGCGGGTCAGGGCGCTCAGGGTGGGCGGGCAGTCGACCAGCACCAGCTCGTAGCCCGCGGCACCGGAGAGCGCCCGCTCCAGCCGGCCGAGGTCCTTGTCCCGGTACGCGGAGCGGTCGAGGTGCGAGGAGCGGGCCGAGCCCGGTGCGACGTCCAGGGCCTTGCTGTCCAGGCCGTCCCGCACCGCCCAGGCCGAGGCCACGACCACGCGCTCGAGCGATCCCCGGCGCGGCCGGCGCAGCACCTCACCGATGTCGTGGCCCCGCTCGGGGTGCACGCCGAGGCCCGTCGTGGCGTCGGCGTGCGGGTCGAGGTCCACCACCAGAGTGGGCACTCCCGCCTGCAGGGCCGCCGAGGCGATGCCCAGGGTCACGGAGGACTTGCCGACACCGCCCTTGAGGCTGCTGACGCTGACGATCTGCACGGAGGGGACACCCTTCGCTCGCGGGGAAACGGGAGGAGCGGCTCCTCGGGTCCGGGAACGGGGGCCACGGGGAGGAGACGACTGCGCCCATCGTAGCCGGGCGCCCGGGTGCTGCCCGGGTCCGGCGCGGGCCCTCCGCGACCGGCCGGTCGTCCCGCGGGGTGCGGTGCGCCGACTCGCACGACGCACTGTGACAGGTGTCACAGTGCGCCCCGGGGTGGCGTGGTTCACTGGTCAGGAACGCCCGCGGACGGCCATGCTGACCGTGTGCGAGATGTTGCACGACCTTCGACGAATCAGTGCCCGGACGTCCGCCGGACGGCCCGGGTGCGGAACGGGTGTTGATGTTCTCCAAGATCCTGGTGGCCAATCGCGGTGAGATCGCGATCCGCGCCTTCCGTGCCGCGTACGAGCTCGGGGCGAAGACGGTGGCGGTGTTCCCGTACGAGGACCGCAACTCGATCCACCGGCAGAAGGCCGACGAGGCGTACCGGATCGGGGAGGAGGGCCACCCCGTCCGGGCGTACCTGGACGTGGCGGAGATCATCCGGGTGGCCAAGGAGTCGGGGGCGGACGCGATCTACCCCGGCTACGGCTTCCTGTCGGAGAACCCGGACCTGGCCCGGGCCGCGGCCGCGGAGGGCATCACCTTCGTGGGCCCGCGGGCCGAGATCCTGGAGCTGGCCGGGAACAAGGTCGCGGCGCTGAAGGCGGCCAAGCGGGCGGGCATCCCCACCCTGGCCTCCACGGAGCCCTCGTCCGACGCGGACGAGCTGCTGGCGCAGGCGGCGGGGATCGGCTTCCCCATCTTCGTGAAGGCCGTCGCCGGCGGCGGCGGCCGCGGCATGCGCCGGGTCGAGACCCCCGAGGCGCTGCCCGAGGCGCTGGCGGCCGCGATGCGCGAGGCCGACACCGCCTTCGGGGACCCCACCGTGTTCCTGGAGCAGGCCGTGCTGCGGCCCCGCCACATCGAGGTGCAGATCCTCGCCGACAACGACGGCGGGATGGTGCACCTGTTCGAGCGCGACTGCTCGCTGCAGCGCCGCCACCAGAAGGTCGTGGAGATCGCCCCGGCCCCGAACCTCGACGAGGGCATCCGCCAGGCACTGCACGCCGACGCGGTGAAGTTCGCCGAGGAGCTCGGCTATGTCAACGCCGGCACCGTGGAGTTCCTGGTGGACACCGCCGGGGAGCGGGCCGGCCAGCACGTGTTCATCGAGATGAACCCCCGGATCCAGGTCGAGCACACCGTGACCGAGGAGATCACCGACGTCGACCTCGTGCAGTCCCAGCTGCGGATCGCGTCGGGGGAGACCCTCGCCGATCTCGGGATCGCCCAGGAGGACCTGGCCGTGCGCGGCGCCGCCCTGCAGTGCCGGATCACCACCGAGGACCCGGCCAACGGCTTCCGCCCCGACGTCGGCAAGATCTCCGCCTACCGCTCCGCCGGTGGCGCCGGGGTGCGCCTGGACGGGGGCACGGTGTACGCGGGGGCGGAGATCTCCCCGCACTTCGACTCGATGCTGGTCAAGCTCACCTGCCGGGGCCGGGACTACGCGACCGCCGTGCACCGGTCGCAGCGTGCCCTGGCGGAGTTCCGGATCCGGGGGGTGGCCACCAACATCCAGTTCCTCCAGGCCGTGCTGGCCGACCCGGAGTTCCTGGCCGGCAACGTGGCCACGGACTTCATCGAGCGCCGCCCCGAGCTGCTCCAGGCCCGCACCTCCGGGGACCGGGCCACGAAGGCGCTGACCTGGCTGGCCGAGGTCACCGTCAACCAGCCCCACGGCGAGCGGGTGGAGGGCATCGACCCGCGCACCAAGCTGCCGCGCTACCCCGGGGACAAGCAGGACGAGCCGTTCCGCTCCCCCTTCGACGGGCCGTCCGAGCACACCCCGCCGCCCGGATGGCGGCAGCGGCTGCAGGAGCTGGGGCCGGAGGGCTTCGCGAAGGCCCTCCGGGAGCAGCAGGCTGTGGCGGTCACCTCCACGACGTTCCGCGACGCCCACCAGTCGTTGCTGGCCACGCGGGTGCGCACGCGCGACCTGCTGGCCGCGGCCCCGGCCTACGCGCACACCCTGCCGCAGCTGCTGTCCGTGGAGGCCTGGGGCGGGGCGACCTACGACGTGGCGCTGCGCTTCCTCGGGGAGGACCCGTGGGAACGGCTGCGACTGCTGCGCGAGGCGATGCCGAACATCCCGATCCAGATGCTGCTGCGCGGGCGCAACACCGTGGGCTACACCCCGTACCCCACCGAGGTGACGGACGCGTTCGTGACCGAGGCCGCGGCCACCGGGGTGGACATCTTCCGGATCTTCGACGCGCTCAACGACGTGGAGCAGATGGCTCCCGCCATCGAGGCCGTGCGCAAGACGGGCACCGCGGTCGCGGAGGTCGCCCTGTGCTACACCGGGGACCTGCTGGACCCGGCCGAGGACCTCTACACCCTGGACTACTACCTCGACCTCGCCCAGCGGTGCGTCGACGCCGGCGCCCACGTGCTGGCCATCAAGGACATGGCCGGGCTCCTGCGCCCGGCCGCGGCCGGGCGGCTGGTGCGCGCGCTGCGGGAGCGCTTCGAGCTGCCCGTGCACCTGCACACCCACGACACCGCCGGCGGCCAGCTGGCCACCCTGATGGCGGCCATCGACGCGGGGGTGGACGCCGTGGACGTCGCCGAGGCCTCGATGGCCGGGACCACCTCGCAGGTGCCGGCCTCGGCGCTGGTGGCGGCCCTGGCCCACACCGACCGCGACACGGGGATCCCGCTGGAGGCGGCCACGGCGATGGAGCCGTACTGGGAGGTCATCCGCCGGATGTACGCCCCGTTCGAGTCCGGGCTGACCGCTCCCACCGGGCGGGTCTACCGGCACGAGATCCCGGGGGGTCAGCTGTCCAACCTGCGCCAGCAGGCCATCGCCCTGGGACTGGGGGAGCGGTTCGAGGCGATCGAGGACATGTACACCGCCGCCAACGCCATGCTGGGCCGGCTGGTGAAGGTCACCCCGTCCTCCAAGGTCGTCGGCGACCTCGCCCTCCAGCTCGTCGGGATGGGCGTGGACCCGGCGGAGTTCGAGGCCGATCCGCAGCGGTTCGACCTGCCGGACTCGGTGATCGGCTTCCTCGCCGGCGAGCTCGGCACGCCTCCCGGCGGCTGGCCCGAGCCCTTCCGCTCCAAGGCCCTGGAGGGGCGCACCGTGAAGGTCGGGGTCACCGAGCTGGCCCCGGAGGACGCGCAGAACCTGGCGGGGGACTCCGCCACCCGGCGGGCCACGCTGAACCGGCTGCTGTTCCCCGGCCCGACGCGTGACTACGAGGCCGGTCGGGCGAAGTACGGGGAGCTGGCGCTGCTGCACACCCGGGACTTCCTCTACGGGCTGACCTCCGAGCACGAGCACGTGATCTCCCTCGGCAAAGGCGTCCGGCTGCTGGTGACCCTGCAGGCCATCTCCGAGCCGGACGAGAAGGGCATGCGCACCGTGATGCTCACCCTCAACGGCCAGCCCCGGATGATCGAGGTGCGCGACACCTCGGTGGCCTCGGCCGTGCCGGAGACCGAGAAGGCCGACCCCGCCGACCCCGCCCACGTCCCCGCCCCCTTCGCCGGGGCGGTCACCGTGACCGTCGCCGAGGGCGACACCGTGGAGGCCGGCGGACAGGTCGCCACCATCGAGGCCATGAAGATGGAGGCCTCCATCACCGCGCCCCGCGCCGGCACCGTCCAGCGGGTGGCGCTGCAGGGGGTCGCCCAGGTGACCGGCGGCGACCTCCTGCTGGTGCTCGGCTCCGCCGACTGACCCGGCACCGAGGCCACCGGCGCCGCGCCCGCTCCGGGAG
>NZ_JBHVDI010000204.1:0-5362 GCF_042802875.1 Kocuria sp. NPDC057446
CCGCCAGCCCCGCGCTCGCCCGTGAGCTCTTCGCCGTGCTCGCCGTCCTCGACGAGAACGGCGCGCTGCGCCGTGCGCTGGCGGACCCCTCCTACCAGGGGGCGCAGCGGGAGCAGGTCGTGCGCCGGATCTTCGCCGACAAGGTCTCCCCGGACGCCGTGGAGATCGTCGCGCACCTCGCCGGCCGGCGCTGGAGCGACGACCGCGAGTTCACCGACGCGCTCGAGCACGCCGGGGTGGCCCTCACCGCGGCGTCCGCCGAGAACCGGGGCGGACTCGAGGGCCTCGAGCAGGTCGTGGACCAGCTGATCGCGTTCAAGGGGGTGCTGGACGGCTCGCACGAGCTGCAGCGTGCCCTCAGCGACCAGCGCGCCGACGTCGAGGCCAAGACCCGGCTGGCGCACCGGCTGACCCCGGGCGCCTCGGACGAGGCGCTGCTGCTCGTGGAGCAGGCCGTGCTCTCGCCGCGCGGCGCCCTGGTGGGCCGTCTCGTCGAGCGCTTCGCGGAGGAGGTCGCGGCCCGCCGCCAGCGGTGGATCGCGCACGTGATCACGTCGCGTCCGCTGACCGAGGACCAGCGCGGACGGCTGCAGCAGCAGCTGAACACGCTGTACGGCAAGGACCTCAAGCTCACCGTGGACGTCGACCCGGCGCTGATCGGCGGGCTCAAGGTGCAGGTCGGCGAGGAGGTCATCGACGGTTCCGTCGCGGCCCGTCTCGACGAGCTGCGCCAGCGGATCGGCGCCTGACCCGAAGGGTCGGCCCGACGCCGCCGTGGGCGCGCGCCAGCGCCGGCCGGACGGCGGCGGCCGGTGGGCCGGCGCGGCGTTCCGCCACAGATTTGGACTCACGGTCACCGCTGACGGCAGTGATCACGAACTAGGAGAGCAGGGACAGGACATGTCCGAAGTCACCATCAATGCCGACGACGTCCGTAGCGCGCTGAGCGAATTCGCCGCGTCCTACGAGCCCGGCACCGCAGAACGAACCGAGGTCGGCCGCGTCAGCAGCGCCTCCGACGGCATCGCGCGCGTCGAGGGCCTGCCCTCGGTCATGGCCAACGAGCTGCTGCGCTTCGAGAACGGCGTGCTCGGTCTCGCGCAGAACCTCGACACCCGCGACATCGGCGTCGTGATCCTCGGCGACTTCCGCGGCATCGAGGAGGGCCAGGAGGTCCAGCGCACCGGGGAGGTCCTCTCCGTGCCGGTGGGCGACGCGTTCCTGGGCCGCGTGGTCGATCCGCTGGGCATGCCCATCGACGACCTCGGCCCGATCGAGGCCGAGGGCCGCCGCGCCCTCGAGCTGCAGGCCCCGGGCGTGACGATGCGCAAGTCCGTGCACGAGCCCCTGCAGACCGGCATCAAGGCCATCGACGCGATGATCCCGATCGGCCGCGGCCAGCGCCAGCTCCTCATCGGCGACCGGCAGACCGGCAAGACCGCGATCGCGGTGGACGCCATCCTCAACCAGCGCGCCAACTGGGAGACGGGCGACGTCAACCAGCAGGTGCGCTGCATCTACGTGGCGGTCGGCCAGAAGGCCTCCACCATCGCCGGCGTGCGCCAGACCCTCGAGGACAACGGGGCCCTGGAGTACACGACCATCGTGGCGGCTCCCGCCTCCGACGCCGCGGGCATCAAATACCTCGCCCCCTACGCCGGCTCGGCCATCGGCCAGCACTGGATGTACGGCGGCAAGCACGTCCTCATCGTCTTCGACGACCTGTCCAAGCAGGCCGAGGCCTACCGTGCGGTCTCGCTGCTGCTCCGCCGCCCGCCGGGACGCGAGGCCTACCCGGGCGACGTGTTCTACCTGCACTCCCGCCTCCTCGAGCGCTGTGCCAAGCTCTCCGACGAGCTGGGCGCGGGCTCGATGACCGGGCTGCCGATGATCGAGACGAAGGCCAACGACGTCTCGGCGTTCATCCCCACCAACGTCATCTCCATCACCGACGGCCAGATCTTCCTGCAGTCGGACCTGTTCAACGCCAACCAGCGCCCGGCCGTGGACGTGGGCATCTCGGTGTCCCGCGTCGGCGGCGCCGCGCAGGTCAAGGCCATGAAGAAGGTCTCCGGCACGCTGAAGCTCGAGCTCGCGTCCTACCGCTCGATGCAGGCCTTCGCGATGTTCGCCTCCGACCTGGACCCCGCGTCCCGGCAGCAGCTGACCCGCGGTGCCCGTCTGATGGAGCTGCTGAAGCAGAAGCAGTACACCCCGTACCCGGTCGAGGACCAGGTCGTGTCCATCTGGGCCGGCACCAACGGCCACCTCGACGAGGTGGAGGTCGCCGACGTGCTCGACTTCGAGCAGGCCCTGCTGGAGCACGTGCGCCGCACCACGAACGTGATGGACTCCATCGTCGGGACCGGCAAGCTCGAGGACGACGCCGTCGCCGCCCTGGAGACGGCCGTGGCCGAGGTCAAGCGGGACTTCCGGGGCACCAAGCACGGGATCGAGCCGGGCCACGAGGAGCACCAGCCCCTCGAGGAGTCCGAGGTCGACCAGGAACGGATCGTCAGGAAGTAACCGGTCGGTCCGGTGCGCCGCCGCGGCGGCGCACCGGGCACGGTGACGAAAGGAAGTCACATGGGAGCGCAGATTCGGGTCTACCGGAACAAGATCGCGTCGACCAAGTCCATGAAGAAGATCTTCAAGGCCATGGAGATGATCGCGACCTCGCGCATCAACAAGTCCCGACAGGGTCTGCAGGCGGCGCGTCCCTACGCGAACGCCCTCACCCGGGCGGCCTCGCAGGTCGCCAGCCAGCACAACGTCTCCCATGTCCTCACCACGCGGGCCGACGAGGTGCGCCGGTCGGCCGTGGTGATCATGACCTCGGACCGCGGTCTGGCCGGGTCCTACTCGTCCAACGTGCTCAAGGAGGCCGAGGGCCTGCTCGAGCTGCTCCACGCGGAGGGCAAGGAGACCAAGGTCTACCTGATCGGCCGCAAGGGCCAGGCGTACTTCGACTTCCGCAGCCGCCCGTACGAGCGGAACTGGACCGGGGACACGGACAACGCCCGTCCGGACCGCGCGCGGGAGCTACGCCAGGTGCTGATCGAGGACCTGGAGACCCCGTACGAGGACGGCGGCGTCGACGAGATCCATCTCGTCTACACGACGTTCAAGTCGATGGTCGTCCAGGAGCCCCGGGTCCTGCGCCTGCTGCCGCTGGAGGTCGTGGACGCCAACGCGCTGACCGACGAGGTCGCCCGGGAGTTCGACGAGCTGGAGGAGCCGGACAGCACCTTCGAGTTCGAGCCGAACCCCGAGGAGTTCCTCGACGCGGTCCTGCCGCGCTACATCGACGCCCGCCTGTTCGCGAGCCTCGCCCACGCCGCCACGAGCGAGCTCGCGGCCCGGCAGAAGGCCATGAAGGCGGCCGGCGACAACGCGGACGAGCTCATCAAGAAGTACACGCGCCTGATGAACAACGCCCGACAGGCCGAGATCACCACCGAGCTCACCGAGATCGTGAGCGGCGCCGAGGCCCTGTGACGGGCCGTCCCGGCGATCCAGCAACTATCCACCACGAACAAGTGAAGTGAGAGATATGACTGCCACCATCAGCGAACAGGCCGGGCAGCCGGTCTCGGGCGGCGCCACGGGCCGTATCGCCCGGGTCATCGGGCCGGTCGTCGACGTCGAGTTCCCCGAGCACGCCGTGCCCGGGATCTACAACGCCCTGACCGCCCAGTACGAGCTCGCCGGCGAGAAGCGGACCATCACCTTCGAGACGGCCCAGCACCTGGGCGACAACATGGTCCGCGCGATCGCGCTGCAGCAGACCGACGGCCTGGTGCGCGGCACCCAGGTCAAGGACTCCGGCGAGCCGATCTCCGTGCCCGTGGGCGACGTGGTCAAGGGCCACATCTTCAACGTGCTCGGCGAGGCTCTCGACGTCGAGACGTCCTCCCTGGAGATCACCGAGCGCTGGCCGATCCACCGCAAGGCGCCGTCCTTCGCGGAGCTCGAGGGCTCCACGGAGATGATGGAGACCGGCATCAAGTCGATCGACCTGCTGACCCCCTACATCAAGGGCGGCAAGATCGGCCTGTTCGGCGGCGCCGGCGTCGGCAAGACCGTGCTCATCCAGGAGATGATCACCCGTGTGGCCCGCAACTTCGGCGGCACCTCGGTCTTCGCCGGCGTGGGCGAGCGCACCCGTGAGGGCAACGACCTCTGGGTCGAGATGGAGGAGGCGGGCGTCCTCAAGGACACCGCCCTCGTGTTCGGCCAGATGGACGAGCCGCCGGGAACGCGTCTGCGCGTGGCCCTGACCGGGCTCACGATGGCGGAGTACTTCCGCGACGTGCAGAACCAGGACGTGCTGCTGTTCGTGGACAACATCTTCCGCTTCACCCAGGCCGGGTCGGAGGTGTCGACCCTGCTGGGCCGCATCCCCTCCGCGGTGGGCTACCAGCCGACGCTGGCGGACGAGATGGGTGTGCTCCAGGAGCGCATCACCTCGACCCGCGGTCACTCGATCACCTCGATGCAGGCGATCTACGTGCCCGCCGACGACTACACCGACCCGGCCCCGGCCACGACGTTCGCCCACCTGGACGCGACCACGGAGCTCTCCCGTGACATCGCCTCCCGCGGTCTGTACCCGGCGATCGACCCGCTGACCTCGACCTCCCGCATCCTCGACCCGCAGATCGTGGGCCAGGAGCACTACGACGTCGCGATCCGCGTCCGGTCCATCCTGCAGGAGAACAAGGAGCTGCAGGACATCATCGCGATCCTCGGCGTCGAGGAGCTCTCCGAGGAGCAGAAGGTCGTCGTCTCGCGCGCCCGCCGGATCGAGCAGTTCCTGTCGCAGAACACCTACACCGCGAAGCAGTTCACGGGCGTCGAGGGCTCCACGGTCCCGCTGGCGGAGACCATCGAGGCGTTCGGCAAGATCACCGAGGGCGAGTTCGACCACGTCCCGGAGCAGGCGTTCTACAACGTCGGCGGACTGGACGACGTGATGCAGAAGTGGGACGAGATCAAGTCCCGGACCGGCGGCAAGTAGTCATGGCCGAGATGATCGTCGAAATCGTCTCCCTCGACCGGGCCGTGTGGAACGGCACGGCCCGGATGGTGCGGGTCCGCACCTCCGAGGGCGACATCGGTATCCTGCCCGGCCACGAGGCCGTGGCCGGCATCCTCAAGCCGGGCGACTTCGCGGTGGACCCCGTGGACGGCTCCCGGGTCGAGGGCACGATCGACGCCGGCTTCGTGTTCGTCGACCACGACCGGGTGACGATCGTGGCGGACAACGTGGAGCTGCCCGGCGCCGCCGCCGCCTGATCCTGCCCGTCCGCGCGGGGCCCGCCCCGCGCACCCAGCCCAGCCGCGGCCTCCGCACCACCGG